>JAYENI010000242.1:0-5714 GCA_034722015.1 Pseudomonadota bacterium | reverse complement strand
TGCGTGGTGACGGACGGCCCGCTCGGCTCCGGGGATCTGACACTGGAGGCGGCGAGCGTGCTCCGTCATGCGGCGCCCTGGGGGCAGGGGTTCCCCGAGCCACTGTTCGATGGCAGGTTCGAGGTGCTGGACCAGCGGATCGTTGGCGAAAGGCACATGAAACTGAGATTGAAGCCGCACGGGTCGGACCGTTCGGTCGACGCCATCCTCTTTCAGTACGAACAGAACGGCTGGGACGATGGCGAGGGGTTGCTGAACATCGCCTATCGCATGGACGTCAACGCCTTTCGTGGCAATACCGATCTTCAACTGGTGGTGGAGCGGGTGCTGGGCCGCGGCTGAAGACAGAGCCGTCGGGGGCGGTCGATGCTTGCGGATTTCCCGGTGAAGCGGCGCGCCCACATCATGTATTATTTGCCCCTTTTCGAGGAGCCGGTCATCCGTGGAGATTCAGCCCGTTCAGAACCGCATCAAGGACCTCCAGGGGCGTGTCGAGGCCCTTAGGGGGTATCTTTGACTATGAAAACAGACGGGAGCGTCTCGAAGAGGTCAACCGGGAACTGGAAGATCCGGAGGTCTGGAACGACCCGGACCGGGCGCAGTCCCTGGGAAGGGAGCGCTCCTCGCTGGAGGTGATCGTCGGTACCCTGGGCGAGATCGGCGCCAGCCTGTCCGATGCCGGGGAACTGCTGGAGATCGCCGACGAAGAAGAGGACCAGGGCGCGGTCGACGATCTGACGGCCGACCTGGACGGATACGAGGAGCGGGTCGCGGGTCTGGAATTCCGGCGCATGTTTTCCGGGGAGATGGACAGTGGCAATGCCTTCCTGGACATCCAGGCCGGTTCGGGCGGGACCGAGGCCCAGGACTGGGCCGAGATGCTGCTCAGGATGTACCTGCGGTGGGGCGAGCGACGCGGGTTCAAGACCGAGTTGATCGAGGTGTCGCCCGGTGATGTCGCGGGGATCAAGAGCGCCACCATCGAATTCGAGGGTGAGTACAGCTTCGGCTGGTTGCGTACCGAAACCGGGGTTCACCGGCTGGTCCGCAAGTCGCCGTTCGATTCGGGCAATCGCAGACACACCTCGTTCGCCGCGGTGTTCGTCTCGCCGGTGGTTGACGACGACATCGACATCGAGATCAATCCCGCGGACCTGAGGGTGGATGTCTACCGCGCCAGTGGGGCGGGGGGGCAGCACGTCAACCGGACCGAATCGGCCGTGCGGCTCACGCACCTGCCGACCGGTGTGGTCACCCAGTGCCAGAACGATCGCTCGCAGCACAAGAACAAGGACATGGCCATGAAGCAGCTCAAGGCCAAGCTCTACGAGCTGGAGTTCCAGAAGCGCCGTGCCGAGCAGCAGGTGGTCGAGGACTCCAAGTCCGACATCGGCTGGGGCAGCCAGATCCGATCCTATGTGCTCGACCAGTCTCGCATCAAGGACCTGCGCACCGGTGTGGAAACGAGTAATACCCAGGCGGTCCTGGACGGTGACCTCGACACGTTTATCAAGGCCAGTCTCAAGAGCGGCGTGTAAACCGGCGCGGACCGGGAATCGGTCCGGGGCGGAACCATAGACGTGTCCCGGTGATCACGCCCCCCGCATCAATCGCAAAGCGTCGAGCAGGACGCACGGAAGATCATGTCTGACAATCAGGAAGAACATCGGCTCATCGCCCTGCGCAGGCAGAAACTCAACGCCCTTCGTGACCGGGGAAATGCCTTTCCCAACGATTTTCGTCGCAATGTCATGGCGGGCGAATTGCACGCGGAGTACGGCGAGCGGGAAGACGCCTGGTTCGAGACGAACCCCGTTCGGGTCGCCGTCGCCGGGCGCATGATGGCCAAACGTGTGATGGGCAAGGCGAGCTTCGCCCATCTGCTCGATATGTCGGGGCGCATTCAGCTGTTCGTGCAGAGAGACGCCCTGCCGGAGGGCGACTACGCCGAATTCAAGGGCTGGGATATCGGTGACATCGTCGGCGCGGAGGGTACGCTGTTCCGGACCCGGACCGGCGAACTCTCGGTCAAGGTGGAAACCCTGCGCCTGCTGACAAAGTCGCTGCGCCCCCTGCCGGAGAAGTTTCACGGTCTCACCGACCAGGAGCAGCGTTACCGCCAGCGTTACCTCGACCTGATCATGAACGAGCCGGTGCGGGCGATCTTCCGGCAGCGGACCGCGATCATCCAGTACATCCGGAACTATCTCGATGCGCGCGGATACCTGGAGGTCGAGACCCCGATGATGCAGGCGATTCCGGGCGGGGCCGCCGCACGGCCCTTTGCGACCCACCACAATGCGCTCGACATGCAGCTGTTCCTGCGTATCGCGCCGGAGCTGTACCTGAAGCGCCTGGTCGTGGGCGGCATCGAGCGCGTCTACGAGATCAACCGGAACTTCCGTAACGAGGGGCTTTCCACCCGGCACAATCCGGAATTCACCATGCTGGAGTTCTACCAAGCCTACGCGGACTACAACGACCTCATGGACCTGACCGAGGACATGTTGCGAGGCCTGGCCAGAGAGGTAACGGGAAGCATGGAGGTCAGCTACCAGGGCCGTCAGTACGATCTGGGGCAGCCGTTCGCACGGATGACGGTGCGGGAGTCGATCCTGCACTTCAATCCGCAGATCGAGGCAGCCGAACTGGATTCGAAATCCTCGGCACAGGCCCTCGCCGAGCGCCTGGAAATCCCCGTCAAGACGTCCTGGGGACTCGGAAAGCTGCAGATCGAGATTTTTGAAAAGACCGTCGAGAACCGGCTGATGGAGCCGACGTTCATTACCGCCTATCCGGCGGAGGTCTCACCCCTGGCGCGGCTGAATGACGACGATCCCTTCGTGACGGACCGGTTCGAGTTCTTCGTCGGTGGCAGGGAGGTCGCCAACGGATTCTCCGAGCTCAACGATTCCGAGGACCAGGCGGCGAGGTTCCGGGCACAGGTCGCGGAGAAGGCCGCGGGCGACGAGGAGGCCATGCATTTCGATGCCGACTATATCCACGCCCTCGAACACGGGCTGCCGCCGACCGCAGGGGAGGGCATCGGTATCGACAGGCTGGTGATGCTGCTGACCGATTCGCCGTCGATTCGAGACGTATTGCTGTTTCCGCATATGCGGCCGGGTGGGGAGGCGGTTGCCGGAAAATGACATACCGGATTGCGCCGGCTTTTCGTTCGTCATCAAGGCGGGACAACAGGCGCATAGTCGTTCTATGTGACGGTTGTCGCAACACAGAGGACGGACGAAAAGACAAGCAGGACGGTATGCCATTTGACAGAAATCGCCTGAGTAGCCGTCGCGGGGTCAGGCTCGCTGATCCCGCCGACGCAAGGATTGCCCGGGCAGGATTTTGTGAGTCGCTCCTGGTTGTTCGCGTCGGGGCGTGACGGCAATCATGGAAAAGGGCTCTGACCCCTTTTCTCCTGCCTTTTCTCCCGCCGGCACCGGTATCTTTCTTCAGATATGCGGTCAGAGACAGGGTTGCGTTGAAGCTTGTATTGGTTGCGCTGTTGCTGATCACCGCGAAGAGACTACGGCGGGTCTCCCCCCGGAAACCCGGAAGTAATGATCGCTTTCGCGCAGAGGTCGAACGAACTCCTGGTGTCAAGGTAGGCTACGTCAAGCGTGGAAGGCCGATAAAGCCTGTGCGGGAACCTGGTCCCGGTGAGGATCAAGCTGATTTGGATCTCTGAAAAGAGATTCGACCCCTCTTTACGCCCGTATGGGACGCGAGGTTCGGAAATGGTGCTGCCGGCACCGGGTTCACCGAAAAAAAACCAGAAAAATTTCCAAGTTAATTGATCACGATCAGTTGTTGACGGTAACTCCTCGCGTAGATTTTGACCTTAGAGAAGGGCTACCAAGGGACAAACAAACGGGACCAAGGATCAGTCTGCGAGGTTGCGCGGTAGGGCTGGGGTATCTTCTCGGCGGTAGGGGAAGGTTCGTCGGGGAAGGAATTCCATCCAGGGTTACTACGCACTTTCCTATTCAGGCCGCCCGGTCTGTTTGTTGTCCTCCTGAATCAGCAGCTTATGTTGATGCGTCTTGGGATGGGTCCTCGGAAGGCCGGAGCGCCTTGTCCCGTGGGAGGAAAGCCATGAGATCACTATCGTTTCTTGTCCACGTTGTGGTGACTCATGTATTCCTTTTGATGGGGGTCGCAGTAACGCTATGCGCGTACACGTCGCCATCAGAGGCGAAGCCGATGGTGCGTTGGTCGCCATCGTCACTCTCCGCGGCGATAACAGCAGGGGAGACGACGAAAACTTCGGCGACGTTCACCGCTTCTGAGGAGGTGAGCGAGGTTACGGTATGGGTGGTGCCAGAGATCGCGCCTTACCTTACCGTGTCCCCTAGCAGTTTCGCTCATGTAACGAAAGGGGCCAGTTACACGCTTGATTTCGCGTTTGCGGCTCCGGCCAAGGTGCCGGTGCGTACGTTGCACGGGACTATCCATCTGCGGACGGGGACGAAGACGCTTGCACGTCCCTTGCCGGTGGAGCTAACTTTCACTCCGACCACAAGTGAGTCGTTTTCGATTCGCGACGTCACTCCGGATGCAGTTCTCCCCGGTGAGACTGCGACTGTGCTCATCAGTCGACTCCCAGGTACGGGCCCTGTGGTCGCTCGTTGGGGTGGCCTCAGCATTGACACATCGGCCGGCGGCAACCCCCTGATCCGCACCTTCCCCGTTCCCGCAGAGGCAAAGAGCGCACCGCTCGTGCTGCGACAAGGAGATACGTTCTCCAACTCGATCTTTCTCGCCGTCTCGGAGACGCGCGTGCTGAGACCTTCGCCGGCCGAGATCGTCACGGTCGAAGAAGGCGTGGAGATGGCTGTCAACCAGGTCATCGTGTACTTCCGGCTGGACGTGAAGGATCCCGAGAGCCAGATAGCGAGACTGGCGGGCGCATTTGGCGCCCAGGTTGTCGGCAGGATCCCGCTCCTCAAGGCATACCAGTTGCGTTTCCCTGCCATCACGGACGTTCCGGCACTAAATGCTGTTATCGTTGATTTGGAAGCCGACCCCGAAGTCGAGCGCGCCCTTCCGAACCTGCGAGTTCAAGACGAGGACCAAGCCGATTGGTCCGCCGATCCCGGTATTGACGGTGTGGATCCAGATACCGGTTCTGATAGTCAGCGATCCCAGAACTGCGTTGAGGAAGGTGCCTTACTTTATACAAAGAATGTTGACCCTCTGGCTTCCGGGTCTTTGCGCCCGGTCTTTGTGTCGATTCATGAAGCCGACGAGGACGTGGATTTTGACGACAATGATTTCAGTGGGTACTCCAATGCCGGAGTAAACCGTTCAAACAACATCGCGATCTTTTCCAATGACGCCGCGGATCCAACCTCGCATGGGACGACGGTCACCGGCGTAATGGCGGCGGAGTTGGGTGACGCGGGAAACGCCGGCCTCCTTCAGGGGCTTCTGACGCATCATGGAGGGATCAACATAGAAACGTCCAGGGAAGATGACTTTTTGGCGTCAAGGGGGGCTTCTAATGTTCGTGCGCTTGAAAACGGTGCTCGCGTCCTGAACTGGAGTTTCGGTATCCACAGAAGAGGGGCTAGAGACGCAAACGGGAACGAAGTGACCAACAATGCGAGATCGGCTAAGGTATTCGAAGATTTTCAGTCCCAGTCGAATCTATTGATAACCCGTATCGAGGACGATTACCCAAACGTGGTTGTGGTAGCGTCCGC
>JAYENI010000241.1:0-5730 GCA_034722015.1 Pseudomonadota bacterium | reverse complement strand
GGGTGGACTCGGTCAGTTCCAGGACCAGGGAGGAGGGTGGCAGACCCGCGTCATCCAGCGTATCGAAGACCATGGCCGAAAATTCGGGGTTGCGTAACTGCCGGGCGGAGACGTTGACGCTGACATGGAGATCATGCCCGTTGTCCCGCCAGCGCCGGGCCTCGCCACACGCCGCGTACAGCACCCTGGAGCCAAGCTCGTCGATCAGGCCACTGCGCTCCGCCACCTCGATGAACTGGGCGGTAGGCACCACCTGTTCCCCCTTGCGCCAGCGTAACAGGGCCTCCGCGCCCAGAACGCGGCGGCTGTTTGCGTCCACCAGCGGCTGGAAGAACGGAAAAAACTCGTCCTTGTCGAGTCCCTTGCGCAGACGTCCGGCGGTGCGCATGCGCTCCTGAACGTGACGCTGCATGTCCACGGAGAAATTCTGACAGGTGTTCTTGCCGTGCTCCTTGGCCCGGAAGACGGCCGTATCGGCGGCCCGGATCATGTCTTCGGCCGTTAACGGGACCTCCGCGCTGCTGGCAACGCCGACGCTGGTACTGACATAGACACGATTCTCGCCAAGGTCGAAGGGACGGGACAGCGTCGAGAATATCCGTCCGGCGATCTCTTCCGTGGAATCCGCGCGCTTCGACCCATCGACCATGAGGGCGAATTCGTCTCCTCCCAGGCGTGTAATGAGCACGTCCCGCGGAAAGCGCTCGCGCAGGCGATCCGCGACAAGCGTCAGCAGGACATCGCCCATGTCGTGCCCGAAGCAATCGTTGACGTCACGGAAGTCGTCGAGGTCAAGCAGGTAGACGGTGATCGTATGATCGCCCGACTCGCAGCCGGCCAGTGCATCGGTGAGCGCCCCGCGAAAACTGCTCCAGTTGACCAGCCCTGTCAGGGTATCGGTAGACATCAGGGAAACCAGCCGTTGCTGCGATTCCCGGAAGTCGCTGATGTCACGAAAGGCGACGATGGCGCCGATCACCTGCCCCGCTTCCCCCTCCAGCGCGGCGGCCGTGAATTCGGCATGGAAATCCTTGCCGTTTTCTTTTCGGAACACGTAGCTCTGCGAGCAGAACTCGCCGCCCTCGCGGCAGATCTGGTAGAGCGCCGAGTCTTTCCAGACCGCCTCGGTGCCCGCAAGCCCCGGCGCGATCTCGCCGATCGAGCGCCCGACGAGTTCCTGCTTTGTATATCCGAGTTGCTTGAGGGCCGCCGGATTGGCCGTGCCGATGCGACCGTGAGGATCGATGCTGAAGGTCCCCTCCATCACCACCGCCAGGATTGAGGCAAGCTGTTCGTTGTGCCGGCGCAGCTTGTCGTTCAGCAGCCGTATCTGCAGATGCGTCCTGACCCTGAGGATGACCTCTTCTTTCTGTATGGGCTTTCGAATGTAGTCGACGCAGCCGACACTGTAACCTTTTGCCAGGTCGCAGATGTCCGCCTTGGCGGTGACGAATATCAGCGGGATATCGGCGTAAGCCTCGTTCTTCTTGATTCGGCTGCAGGTCTCGTACCCGTTCATGCCGGGCATGGCGACGTCCATCAGGATCAGGTCCGGTCTGACCTTCGGAACCAGATCGACAGCCGATTCCCCGCTACGGGCGGCCACCAGCTCGTAGGGCTCACCCTCGAGGACCCGGACGAGAAGGTCCAGGTTGGCCGGGTTGTCGTCCACGATCAGGACGGTTGCCGACTCACCCATGCGCCACCTCGCTCAGCAAGTCTCGAATTCCCGCCATATCGTACTGCGACAACAGAGGCTCCAGACGCCCGGCAAGTTGCCGCTCCGATGCGTCGCCCTCGTGCATCCGCAGCAGTTCCCTCCTGAGTGTGGTGACCCGGTGCCCGTCGGCAGCCGCCCGAAGGACCTCCAGCCGCTCGGGGCGTATGACCCCGTTTGCGGAATCGCTTGTTTCATCGCCTCGCGGCGCGCTCGACTGCCGCTCGAACCTGACACCGGTCAATTGTTCGGTAAGGGAAAAAAGGCGCTTGACGGAAAAGGGTTTCGGTATGAATGCATCGAACCCGGAAAGGCGAACATCCATCTTCCCGCCTGCCTGGCTCGAGGCGGAAATCGCCACGCACGGGATTCCGTTTCCCCACCGCTCACGCATCACCTGCACCGCCTCCTCTCCCCCCATCACCGGCATGCGGAGGTCCATCCAGACGATGTCGGGCGTTCGCCGCTCAATACTCTCCAGGGCCTTGCGGCCATTGTTCGCCGTCGCAACCTCGACGCCGGCGCCGCCGAGAATCTGCGACAGGACCAGTCGATTGTCCTCCACGTCGTCGACCACCAGCGCATAGAGCGAGACATCGTTCGGCAGGGCGTAGCGCTCGTCCGCAACACCCTCCCAGGCGCCCGTGTATTCCGTTCCCGTCACACGCAACGGCAGCTCGAACTCGAAACGCGACCCGAAGCCCTCCTGGGACTCCACCCGGAGCTCACCGCCCATCAGACGGACAAACCGCCGGGAAATCCCGAGGCCAAGTCCGGCCCCGCCCTTGCGAAGTCCTTCCTCGGTCTGGGTGAAGGGGTCGAAAATCGACGCGAGGTCGCTTTGCGGGATACCGCAGCCGGTGTCCTGAACCGCGAAAAATGTGCGGTCGCCCTGCTGACGCACCTTCAGCTTTACCTCGCCGCGCCCGGTGAACTTGACCGCGTTACCCAGGAGATTGTAGAGCACCTGGCGCAGCTTGCCCTCGTCACCGTAGACCTGAAGCGTGCCCTCGAAGTAAAAGTCCTCGACCAGACGCAGGTCCTTCTCGTGGCAACGCATCTCGAACACCCCGACAAGCCCGCCGACGAGACGCGGCAGCGAGAATTCCTCCTCGCTCAACGCGTCCGCCCCGCTTTCGATCCGGGACAGGTCGATGATGTCACTGATCAGGGTCAGCAGGTGGTTGCCCGCGTTTCCGATCGATGTGAGCTGCGATGCGTACTTCTCTGGAATATCCGGCGCGGACTTGAGTATCTGTACATAACCCAGCACCGCGTTGAGCGGCGTGCGGATCTCGTGGCTCATGTTGGCGAGGAAGGTACTCTTCGCCTGGTTCGCCGCCTCGGCCCGTTCCTTGGCCAGACCCAGCTTGCGGTTCATCCTCGCCGAATAGGCGATAAACGCGACCCCGAAAACAAACCCCAGTCCGGCAAGGGCGATGGAAGGCCAGTAACGCCGCACCACGTCCTGGACATCGAACTCCCCGTAGTCCTCGTAGGGTCCGTACTGTATGGCCTTGTAAAGTTCGTGAACCGGGTTGTAGTTCCCGGCGACCTGCCAGCCGGCGTTTCTCCCGGCCTGCGCCACGGGATGGTCCGCCGGCATGGCGAGCAGGGCCAGCGCGACGTCCTTTGCCAGCTCCTCCGGGGTCCCCATGGTCCGCGCGAAGGCCCACTCGGGATAAAGCGGAGTACTCAGCCGAAACGGGAACCCCGCCCGGGTCTGGGTATTGATGACCCGAAATTCATCGGCATCGACGAGCCCCTCGGCTTCCATCCTCTCCAGCACATCGGTCCTGACCGTCCCCGCGTCGACCAGACCGTCCCGTACCGCGTACACGACCAGGTCCTGCGGGATGCCGGTGAAAAGAAGTTCCCCGATGTCGGTGAAGGGATCGACACCGGCCTCGAGCAGTTCGTACCAGGCCATGTGGAATCCGCCGAACGCATTTTCCTTGACCGCCGCGAACCGCTTGCCGGCCATGTCCTCCAGCGAGGTCACGTCGGGGTTGTCGGTGCGGGTAAAGATGATCGCGCCAAAGACGTCGTAGGGTTTGCCACGCCGCAGGTTCCTCAATGTCGCCAGTCTGGTGATCCCGTATGCGGCCTCCAGCTCGACGTACTGTCCCGGGTTGGTCAAGACGAAATCGAATCGGTCTTCCGCGACACCCTGCAGCAAACCATCCGGGCCTTGCGGATCGATCTCGAAGCGGTGCCCCTCCACGGTTTCGCCGAGATACTCCATCATCGGGGCCCACATGGCACTCGCCCGCTCCTCTCCCCGGTGCGCAAGAACACCGACGGATACCCACGTGTCCGCGCCGAGCGACACACCGTGCAGCGCAACGGCCAACAGAACAAGGATGGAAATTCGAGACACACTGAATCCCGTTTTTATATTCTGGATACGTGTTGATAATAGACGAGCCTGCCAGTGAACCCGGCAGGCTTCGGACCGACCCTAGTGCCGGGACTTCGACCGTTCGAGCAGCACCCGGTACACGGGTCGGCCGCCCAGCGCGCCCGCGGTCAGACTCGCCGTCAGGCAGGTCACGATGATGGCGAGAATCATCTGGTGGTTGCCCGTCAGTTCGATCACGAGAATGATCCCGGTAAGCGGTGCCTGCACCGTCGCCGCGAACAGTGCCCCCATCGCGGCGACCGCAAAGCAGCCAGGGGGGACATCGTTCCCGGGGAGCATCAGCTCGGCGCCAAATCCGAAGATCAGACCGGCCAGGGTCCCGAGCGCCAGCATGGGCGCGAAGATCCCGCCTGGCACACCACTGCCGTAGGACAGAACCGTTGTCAGGGTGCGCGCGAGAATCAGAAACACGAGCAACCCCAGGGCATAGTGGTGACTCATCAGGTCTTCCACGAGGTTCTCGCCCCCTCCGCTCAGAACCGGCATGAACCACACCACGGCACCGGTCGCCATCCCGACGGCGGCGCCGACCACAAACGGATGGATATCCCTTGCGCCTTCGAACCAGTCCAGCCCCCCCATCAGAACCTGCTCGAACACGACCCCGAAGATCCCCACCGCCACGCCGAGGACGGCGAACAGCATCAGATCGTTCAGCGATGGCGCCGGAAAGTCGATCAGGGGCAGGAAGGGACCCTGGCCGAGCCAGGCCCCGTTGACCACCTCGGCCACGCAGCATGTCAGCACGACGACGTTGAAGCTGACGAAGTTGAATTCAAACGCCTCGCGCATCTCCTCGATGACGAACACGATGCCGGCCAGCGGCGCGTTGAACGCCGCGGTCAGTCCCGCCCCCGCCCCGGCGGCGATCAGGGCCCGCGAGCCTGCGTCATTCAGTCTCGCCCAGGCGCCCAGCATGCTCCCCAGCGCCCCGCCCATATGGATCGTCGGCCCCTCCCGACCGAGGACCATTCCGGACCCGATCGCCAGGGTCCCGGCCATGAACTTGACCGGTAGCAGGCGCTTCCAGTTGAGCCGCCGCCCACCGCCGAGCACGCCCTCGATCTCCTGTATGCCGCTGCCCCCGGCATCCGGGGCGAAGCGGCGAACCAGCCACAGTGCCGTGCCGACCATCAGCGCGCCCAGCAGCATCATCACCGACCAGCCGGGCAGGGCGGCGCCCTGAAGGCTCTCCCGGAGCACGAGACGGCCGGCTTCCAGGCGATCCAGAAGAAAATGAAACGCGGCGCCGAAAAGCCCGGCAAGCGCGCCGGTCACCGCTGCCAGCAGGTAAATCCATCCCGAACGCTTCATGCATTGAATCCCTCGTTGATGACGGACGCCCGGGGACGAACCGTAGATCGGTGCCCGTAGTGAAGGCGGACAAGGATAGCAAGCCGTGTCGCGGCGGGCCCGCCGCCAGTCGATCCCATACTTTTATTGCAGCGTCTCCGGGGTTTCGGGTACGGTGCTGCGATTAAATACCACCGACACGCACCTCTTCCGGATTGAAGCAATGAGACCCCTTGGCTCACAGATCGGCACCGCGCTCCTGATGATTCTTCTCCTCGCTCCCGGCATGACCGGCGCG
>JAYENI010000240.1:0-5749 GCA_034722015.1 Pseudomonadota bacterium | reverse complement strand
AGGTGGGGGGTCGAGAATATCGACTGCCGCCGGACCTTTCCCAGGCTCCCACCCCCATCCCGGCCTTCCCCCTCAAAGGGGGAAGGAGCAACATGGCTGACAAGGGGGCTCTTCGCAATGACCTGAGACGAACCGGCCGTTCTACCTCGGGAAACCGCGAACGATATCCAGAATCGTCTCCTCGGCGCCCTGCAACTGGCGCACCCGCTTCCAGAGCCGCTCTGGCTCGTGGCGATAGATCTCCAGCAATTCGTCTGCCGACACCCACAGCAGGTGACGCGGCTTGGAAAACCGCCATGCGTCCTCCGAGCGCCATTCCCGATTCATGTCCTCGACGTCGCGGTAGTCGAACTCGATGAAGAACGTGCGCCAGTCCTTTGGCGGGACCTTGCTCCCCGGCGCCCTCTGACACCAGCAGCTCGGGCAGGCTGACAGCGTCCTGTCGAACAGCGACTCCATCCGCGGGATCTGCTCACTCACGCGCCGATCCGAGCGCACGGCGTCGGCAACACGGTCCGAGAAGAACATTGTCTCGGTTTCCTCGATGAATTCCCGTATCGCCGTATCCCGGTACGACTCACCCTCCCTGCCGCCGCCTCCGAAATCCACGAGGTATCCCGCCCGCCTGCCGGAAAAGGTCTTGTGAAACAGAAACCGGATCTCTTCATTTAACACGGCAAACGGGATCACACCGGCGCCCATGGACTCTCCTCCCCGAAACCGGTAGACATCAGGTCAGCGACAGGATTGCCGACACCAGCATCCCGGCATCGTAGTAAGGCGCACTTCGTTCGCTGATCAGCGGGGTGTCGATGACCTGCACGCCAAGATCGCGGACGAGTTTGCGGGAAATCGGGGAAGGATAGTCGCCGTTGCTGCTATCCAGCAATATGAAGTTGAGCAGCCTGTCGTCACGACAGCCCTTGCCGGCATCGACGCGTAACTGCCGGATCAGTGTCTCTACCATGCGATCGGAGGTCATTCCGATCTGTTCGGGATCGGCGCCGAGATTGGGTATATACAGCTTCGGACAATCGGTCCCGGCGATCGCCTTGCCGACTCCGTGGGGCAGCAGGTTCGCCAGCAGGCTGGAATAAAAACTTCCGGGCG
The DNA here is from genome assembly GCA_034722015.1 of Pseudomonadota bacterium. GTDB lineage: Bacteria > Pseudomonadota > Gammaproteobacteria > JAJDOJ01 > JAJDOJ01 > JAJDOJ01. The sequence continues at coordinate 4,639 of JAYENI010000240.1, read as the reverse complement.
GAAAACAGATCAGGTCGGACTTGTCGATCAGTTTGCGGTTCTTCTTCCGCAGGGATGTCTCGGCGTCGACACGTTTGTCGATGCGCTCGGAAAGGAACAGGCGCTTCACCGGCGAGGCCAGGGGCGCCACCTCCTTGCCTGTCAGGCGGTGCTGACCGATTACGCACGAACCGTCCTGAAGTTCCGCGCCCAGGTGCAGGTTGGCGTCAACGACGGCCCGCACGGTCCCCTGCACCTCCACCAGTTTGGAGAACAGGAAGATGATCGGGTCCAGCTGCTGGTGATTGTTGAGGTATCCGCCCGCCAGGATCAGGTTGCCGATACTGGCGCCGCGCAGATCGAAGCCCTTCGGCATGGCGTTGCGGAAGAACCCGAGCTGGTTACGGATGAGCTGACGCATCGGGTTCGAGATCGTCGAAACCATCGGATCCCGGCCCTCGACCATGTCGTCGAGCTGCTTCGCCAGTACCCGGTTCTTCGCGTCTGCGGGGAACCGGTAGGTGAACAACTGATAGACCTCGGGATGCCCGGTGACGCTCTCGTCGGCCAGGGCCATCAGACGACAGCGCAGGTCGCCGATAGAGGGCATCTGAAACGCCTGCCGCAACTTGGCCGAGCTGCCGCCGGAATCGAACGGCGTGACCATGTGGACCGAGTTGTGGGTAAAGTTCTTCAGTTCCCGGCTCGCCTCGTTCACTGCCGAGCCCCCGCTGAACAACAGCACACGCGGCCCGAGTTCGGGGGCCCGGGCATAGCGGGCGATCCGGACACGATCGGGAATCCTGGCACGCCGTGTGACGCGGATTTCGCTCATTGACCATCGCTTCCTGTCCGCTGCATTCGGGTGGAAAGTAGGCTACTGTGTGAGTGATTACAATCGAATCATCGAAATTCGCCCATGGATAATCTCGTCCCGGGGATCCGCAACGCGGCGCGAGCGCTGATCGTGCGCGAGCGCAGGATACTCCTGCTGCGCAAGGGAGGAGACGGGCAGGGGGAGCGTTTCGCGCTGCCCGGTGGCGCCCAGGAACCCGGCGAAACCCTGCCCCAGGCCCTCGACCGCGAGTGCCGGGAGGAAATCGGGACCGGGGTCCGGGTACGCGATCTGGTCTACGTGGCTGACTGGTTCAAGGCGCGCGACACCACGCCCCCGTCGACCCGCCAGCTGGTGGAGTTCCTGTTCGCCTGTTCGGTGCCGGAGCACTACCAGGCACACAATGGACATCGCCCGGACAAGCACCAGATCGATGTCGTCTGGATGGCGCTGGGCGAGCTGGACGGGGCGCCCCTGTTCCCCCGCGGTCTCGCGGGAATCCTTGCCGGCGACCCGACGACCGGTTCGGTCTATCTCGGCACGCTGGGAAAATAGCCGCGGATACCCGGACGACAAAACAAGAACATGCAGCTTTCGAAAAGCATCCGCGACAACCTGCACTTCCTGATTGCCGAGGTCGATTCACAGGTCTCCAATCTGCACTCGTGCATCGAGACCGACTCTCCCATCGTCGCCCAGCATATCCTGGATCGCAGCGGGTACGCCTACAACCTGAAAATGCGGATCCACGACAGCTGCCTCGGGCAGATCTCCCGCTGCAAGATCGCAGACGCGCAGATCCAGGCCCTGCGGGCGGCGGAGTCGATCGCAACCAGCCTGGAGCGCATCGCGGAACTTTGCCGCGACTGCGTTCACCAGATGGGGTACATCAAACAAAAGCGTTGTCTGCGTTCGGGGGGTTTCGCGGCATGAAGGAAGGGACCGGCATCGACGCCGCGGCGCTCTATGCCGGGCATGTGCTCGGGGAGCTGGCCGAACGATGAGCACGATCACGGATGCGGTATCCGCGGCCACCGCCCTGACCGGCGGTGCAACACTCTGCGACGACGCCCTGTTGCTCTCTCCCGGTGAATGCACCCTGCGGCTACGTTCCAACTCCGCGGCGTTGATAGACGATCTGCGCCGGTACTTCGCGCACGTCGTCGCACCTTCGGGGGACAAGGAACCCGAGCTCGACCTCGTCGCGATCGAATCCTCACCGCCGGATCCCGGCGTCGAATTCATCGACTGGAAACGCGAACCCGGCAAGACGGGACGCAAGGACGCCTACCACGACCTGGAGGACGGCCGGCTGGTGTGGAAGGTGCGCACCGGCATGGTGTTTCTGCAAAGCGAGACACACCGCATCGCCGCCGGCCCCTGCCTGAAGTACGACAATCAGGTCATCAATTTCATCAACGCGCAGTACATGAACTGGCTACAGCACCGCGACTGGTTGATCTGCCACGCGTCCGGGCTGGTGGTCCGGGGATCGACACTGGGGATCGCGGGATTCTCGGGCGGTGGCAAGTCCACGCTGATGCTGCGCCTGCTGGACCACGACCAGGTATCCTACCTGACCAACGACCGGCTGTTCATTCGCCCGAACGCCAACGGCGTCGACGCGATCGGTATCCCCAAGCTGCCGCGGGTCAATCCCGGAACCATTGTGCACAACCCGAAATTGCACGGCCTGATTTCGAGAGAGGAACGTGATACGTTGCTGGCCCTGCCCCGGGGGGAACTCTGGGACCTGGAGGACAAGTACGACGTCGACGTGGCACAGGTCTACGGACCGGGGCAGATCACACCGCAGGCGCCGCTCTCGGCGTTTCTCGTGCTCAACTGGCATCGTGACCTCAACGAGCCACCCCGGCTGGAACGCGTCGACCCGAACACGCGCCGCGATCTGCTCGGCGCGATCATGAAATCCCCGGGGCCGTTCTACCAGTACCCCGACGGGTCGTTCCGGCGGGACACCACGCCGCTGGACGAGCAGGCCTACCTGCGCATGCTCGGGAACGTCCCGGTCTACGAGATCCTGGGTGGCGTCGATTTCGAGGCGATCGTGGCGGACTGCCTGGCGTTCGCCGAAACCGGAACAAGGGAGAGATAAGCCATGGCACGTGAGCTGATGATTCTTCGCCACGGAAAATCGGACTGGGACGTCGACGCAAGCGATTTCCACCGTCCGCTGACGGATCGCGGGAAACGGGGCGCGCAGCGCATGGGTGTGTGGCTCTGGCAGCAGGGGCTGCAACCCGACCACATCGTCAGTTCCCCGGCCGAACGCGCCCTGGTGACGGCGGAAAAGCTGAGCAAGGCCATGGGCAGGGGCTCGAGCGGCATTCAACGCGATGAGAGGATCTACGAGGCCTGGCCCGGCGACCTCATGACCGTGTTGCGCGACTGTCCGGAAGCGGCGCAGCGGGTCCTGCTGGTGGGCCACAATCCCGGACTGGAAATGTTACTCACCCAACTGGCCGGTGATTCCCTCGAGGCACCGGCAGATGGCAAGACCCTGCCGACGGCCACGCTGGCCAGACTCGAAATGCCGGACGACTGGGAATCGCTGTACACCGGATGCGCGCGAGTCATTTCGGTGACGCGTCCAGGCGACCTGCCGGGCAAGTTTCCCTATCCCGCTCCCGACGGTGACGACCTCAGGGACAGACCGGCCTACTACTACACACAGTCCTCCGTCATTCCATATCGACTACGCGACGGCGAACCGGAGATCCTCGTCATCTCCTCGAGCAAGAAGAAACACTTCGTGGTGCCGAAGGGTATCAAGGATCCCGGTCTGACACCGCAGCAGTCCGCCGCCAAGGAGGCCCGCGAGGAGGCCGGCGTGGAAGGCAAGGTCGGCGCGGATCCGATCGGATCGTACGCCTACGAGAAGTGGGGCGCGACGTGTACGGTGGACGTATACCCCATGATGGTCACGGAGGTCGTGCCCGAGGACGAGTGGGAGGAACGTCACCGGGGACGGCAATGGGTCTCTCCCGAAGAAGCCGCAAAACGACTGAAGCAAATCGAACTCGCGCCGATCGTGGAAACCCTGGCGCGGCGGCTACGCGGTAGCGCATGAGTGACAGCGGGCCGCTGATCGCCGCGCTTGTGCGTCATTGCGACTATCGCCAGTTGCCGGATGTGCCCAGCGCGCACCAGCCGTTTCCACTGACAGAGACCGGTCGACGCCAGGCCCGGGAAGCAGCGGGCCTCGTGCGTGAAGCCATTGAGGATCACGGCTGGTCCACGCTCCCCGGAATCGACAGTTCACAGCTGCTGAGGGCCTGGGAAACGGCGCGTATCATTGCCGCGGAACCGGGGCCGCCGGCGGCCCCGGTCGAGACCTTCGACGCGCTGGCCGAACGGGGGCTCGGATGCGCCGCCAACCTGACGGTCGGGCAGATCGAGGACATCATCCGCGCCGACCCGCGCTTCGACGCCCCGCCCGCCGGCTGGAAGTCCGCCAGTCACTATCGCCTGCCGCTGCAGGGCGCCGAGTCGCTGATGCAGGCCGGGCGGCGCGTCGCCGACCACCTGATTCGGCGCATCGACGAATTGCGCGCGAACGGCAACCACTCGGGCGTCAAACTGTTCGTCGGTCACGGCGCCGCGTTCCGCCACGCCGCCTTCCATCTCGGCGTCCTCGATTTCGGGGAAATCTCGAAATTCAGCATGTACCACGGTCGTCCCGTGTTTCTGGAGGCGCTGCCGGACGGGAGCTGGCGCCACCGGGCGGGAAAGTGGAAGGTTCGGCAACGGAGCGAGGCGTTTACCGACTGACGCTCTCCGAAAGCAGAGGGTTTGCGCCCTGAG
>JAYENI010000239.1:0-23416 GCA_034722015.1 Pseudomonadota bacterium | reverse complement strand
GGTACAACCCATGGATTGGTTCGCCATCCGGCGGTAGACCAGGATATCCCCCCTCACCTGAATCTCTTGGGTACCCGGGAGAGCAATACGATCCATATAACGGGCGCAGGCAGGACCGACAAATGCCCCGGACCGGTTATCAGGCCGTACCTCCAGGAAACTACCCCAACTACGGTGCGGGTGGTTATGTCCCGTATACAGGGACCGGTTTACAGACTCCGGGCTACGGTGGAGTCGGCAATCCGATTCCGCCAATATTCCCCCTCTACGGCTCCGGTTTGCTTCCCACTTGGTAAACTTTCCCGTCAGGTGCCGTGGGCGCCCGATGCACGCAAAGGGGACCAAACGATTGAAGTTAATCCGCAGCGTGAAGCTCCCCGTCGCGACCGGTCACGCTCATGACGACAAGTGCGGGAACGCACGACAATTCCGGGTTGCCTGTGGCGTGTCCGCCGTACCCGTACCCTCGGGATTCCGGCCGAGCGTGTCCGGTTTGAGCCCCGTTTTCTGCCGTACGATCACTCGAGCGCCTGACCCTGCCGTCAATGCGCCCGGGGTGAGATTGGTGTCGACCGTCGACACGGTACCTGACGAGACGGGCGAACCATTGCGATGATCACGGTGATTGCCAATCTCAAGGGCGGTACCGGCAAGAGTACCGTCAATTTCAACCTGGCGGTCTGGCTGGCGATCAAAGGCCACAAGGTCCGGTTGTTCGATCTCGATCCGCAACTGACACTGACCGACGTCGTGGAAATCCGCCGGGAGGAAGGTTATACACCCGATATCGAACTGGACCACACCCTTCAGGATCTCTCGCCGGGCTCGCTCGACGGGGTGGAGGCGCTGGTTGACGTCGGCACTTCCGACATGGAATCGATGCGTCAGGCGCTGGCCATCGCGGACCGCATTATCGTCCCGGTTCCGCCGAGTCAGGCTGATGTCTGGTCGACACAGCGATTTCTGAAAATGATTCGCGAAATCCGGGGGAGTGGCGGCGCCCTGCCCGATGTCCTCGGATTCATCAACCGGGCGGACACCCACGTTTTCGTTCGTGAGACGGGAGAAACCCTCGAAGCGCTGGAGATGCTGCCCGGCATTACCCCGCTCAAGACCAAACTGTACCAGCGTACGGCGTATCGGCGTTCTTTCAGCGAGGGCCTGTCCGTTTTTGAAATGCAGCCGATGAGCAAGGCCGCCAGAGAGATTTACAGCCTCGCCGGCGAGCTATATGGTAGCAATTTACCGCAACGTAAGGGAAAGGGAGGTAAAGGATGATTCGCTGGATCCTGAAGCACAGTGTTCTGGTACTGGTACTGAGCGCCCTGGCCATTGGGCTGTTCAATCTCGATAATCTGCAGGGTTGGCTACCCGGAACCCGCGATCACGCCCCGGAAGAGCCGGAGGGTAAGGCTGGGCACGCATGCCTTCAGCACGCGCAAACTGGCCGCCCCTTTGTTTGATAGCTGGCTGACCGAGACCGGGAACATCCCCTCGGTGCCGGTCTGTCGGAGCGCCGTTTTCTTCCATTTCTTCAGGCACCGGGTGTTCCGGGTAACCGCGTCTTGTGACGTCCGGGGCGGGTCGCCGCCACGCGGGTTGGCCGGACCAGAGCCGGCGGGGCTGATCGCCACCGCGGGCTGCATGGATACCCGAGGCGTGGCGGAAGGTGTATTATTCGGTCGCGTGGCTTGACGATCCGGACGCGCGGCTGTGCGTAAAAGGGAGAAGTTGTTCGGGATTGCAGATACTGGGCGATTCGTTTCTTTCGATCAAATCCATCTTCTCCGGCATCCCCGTAGCCGAACCGGTCAGCGACTGGTGTAACCGTGGTCATTCCGGTTCGAGCGGAGACGGCACAGGCGAAATTTTGGCGCCATAAAAAAATATACGAATTCAACATTAAAGAGAGAGGAATCGTGCAATGGGATTTATCAGGAACCTTCTGGCGCTCATCGGACTGCTCACGATAGCCGGCGTTGTCTGGGCCTGGATGCAGTACGGCTCTTACATCCAGAAATTCAGTGAGTTCGACGACAAGGCGCTCGAGGCTTATGCGCCGGTTGTCGAAACGCTACTGGAGACGGGCAACGGCGCCGAGGCCATGATCTGGAAGGTGAAGGTTGCGGAGGGACTGACGCCGGAAGACGTGGAGCAGTCTTTGAAAGTGGTCGCCAACGAACTTAACTTCAAGAACGTTGGTGAGGATCTCCCGCTCTACAAGGAGGTGTCTTCGCTGAGTGGCAAGGATTACCGTTTCGTCAAGATTTATATGTTCTGTAACGCGTTGACCGCGGCGAAGATGCTCGATTACAGCGACGCGTTCTCTGCGTATCTGCCCTGTCGTATTACCCTGCTGGAAGATCCGGACGGCCAGCTATGGCTCTACACCCTGAATATGGACCTCATGGTCTACGGGGGCAAGCCGTTGCCGCCGGAGTTGAAGGAAGAGGCCATTGAGGTCAGGGATATCATCCTCGAGATCATGAACCGCGGGGCGGAAGGGGACTTCTAGCTCTTAACTGTTCGGTAGCCGTCCCGGTACCTTCAGGGGCCGGGACGTGTGAGCCGGCGTCAGCACTGTCACCTGATAGTTGCGTACGGCCGGCTTTCCAGAATCTCAACGCCACTGCAATACAGGCAAGACCATGTTTGAAAGAGCACACAAGCAGATCAAGGATCGAATCGAGAGTCTCCGCACGCACCTGGCGGACGAGAACCCGCTGCTCGTCGGTGTCATCGCAAGCTTTCAGGATCTCGACAAAGTCGGTTATGCCACGGGTCTGCTGACGACCCGCGACTCATACGCCACCCGCGTCGCCTGGTGGCCAATGGTGTCGATCCTGGGGACCTTTTCCGCCGGCAAGTCGACCTTTATCAATCACTATCTTGGCGCGGTACTGCAGAAGACGGGTAATCAGGCCGTCGATGACAAGTTTACCGTCATCTGCTTCAGCCACGACACTGAAAGCCGGGTGCTTCCCGGACTGGCGCTGGATGCCGATCCGCGCTTTCCTTTCTATCAGATCAGCGAGGAGATCGAGAAGGTCGCCGAGGGGGAAGGCGCGCGCGTCGATACCTACCTCCAGCTCAAGACCTGTCCCACCGAGACGGTGCGCGGCAAGATCTTCATCGACTCGCCGGGATTCGACGCCGATCAGCAGAGAGACTCGACGCTGAGGATCACCGACCACATCATCGATCTGTCAGATCTGGTACTGGTGTTTTTCGACGCGCGGCATCCCGAACCCGGTGCGATGCACGACACGCTGGAACACCTTGTGGCCGGGACGGTACGCAGGAACGACGCCAGCAAGGTCCTGTTCATCCTGAACCAGATCGACACCACTGCCCGAGACGACAACGCCGAGGAAGTGATCTCCGCGTGGCAGCGGGCGCTGGCCCAGGGTGGCCTGGTGAGCGGGCGGTTTTATACTATTTATAATGAGGAAGCCGCTGTCCCGATTGAGGACGAGGCGCTGAGTGAGCGTTACCAGCGCAAGCGCAACGCGGACATGGCGGAGATCCAGGACAGGATTTCTCAGGTCAGCGTGGAGCGTGTGTACCGGATCATCGGCGCACTCGAGAATACCACCAACGAGATCGAGCACAAGGCGATGCCCGGTTTGCGTGACGCCATGAAGTCATGGCGCAAACGGACTCTGATACTCGATGCCATTGTCATGCTCCCGTTGTTGGGGGCCTTGCTATGGCTCACGGTCAGGGCAGGTTACTGGCAGGGGTGGACCTTTGCACCGCCGTGGCTGGCAGAGGCCGGTTCCCGGGGCGCGATCGTAACGCTGCTCTTGCTTGCGCTCGTTGTCGCCCTGGTGGCGATCCACTTTGGCGTCCGTCAACTGGTGGCGCGACGGATTTGCATGAAGCTCCCGGAACGCGGGATGGTGGGTAGTATGTCAGCGGCATTTCGCAGGAATAGCCGATGGTGGCGGAGCATCTTCGTCAGGACCCCTATCGGCTGGAACCGATTTACCCGAGCACGCGTGACTCAGGTGCGGGACGGCGCCGACCATTTCGTGCAGACGCTGAACGACCAGTTTACCGACCCCTCCGGTGCCGTCACCGGTCAACCGACGAGCGACGAGCGGGCATCGCCCCAGGAAAGCGGGCAGGGCGATGATCAGCGTCCGGTCCAATCGCAATCGGCGGGTGTGGCGACCTGAGAATCTGATCGCCCGGCCATTCCTATCGCCGGTACCGAAAAGCGGCCTGCACTGAGGCGGTGGATATCCAGGTCGAGTAACGAGCGCCGGGCGCGCAGGCCCGGCGTTCCGATCCTGAAACTACCTGCTTACCAGGAGATGTCAGACGCCTAAAACCGGGTCGCCCGCCTGCGCAGGGACCTCAGAACGGGGAAAACGACCGGCCATACCAAGGCGCTGGTGAGTAATGGCGCCCAGTAGCGCCAGGCGCCCGGTGAATGTCCGCTCATTCCCAGTACCCAGAGTGAAACGCTCATATAGGGAATCAGAAGCAGTGTGACGGCGGCCGCCTGCTGCGCCAGGGGAAATGCCCTGATCCGCTGGTACAGGTGCAGAACCACGTAGACGGTGACGGCAAAACCCAGCGCGTGCTGTCCGATCAACGATCCCTCCATGACGTCCATCAGAAGTCCCACGGACCAGGCGACGCCGACACCTACCATGGCGGGCAACGCCATGCTCCAGTAGATCAACACGAGCAGTACCCATTCCGGCCGAAACGCACGCGACCAGTCGGGTAGCGGAACGATGGCAAGCATGATCGCGGCAAGCAGGGTGAGTGCGATCGTCAGTACCAGGGTGGATGATTGACGCACCCTAGCGACCCGTTTCTTCCGGGCGGTCCGCGGGTCGGAGAGGACCTGTGCGGACGGCCATGGTTTCGCTCGTTATCCCTGGGGTCCCGGCACGTTCCCGTTCTTCGGTCCCGGCTCCTGAGTGACTGTCCCCTTCGGGGGCGATATCACCGCCCGGGTCGAGGTCCCACCAGACGAGGAGTACCTCGCGGGCCCGGTCCAGCCGGGCCAGGGGGCGGGCGCTAACGCGGGCGAATGGTTCTCCCGGGAGTCGTTTCACCTCCGTAATCTCTGCGACGGGGTAGTCGGACGGGTACAGTCCGCCGAGTCCCGACGTGCTCGCCACGTCGCCGGCCAGGATGTCGGTATTTGCGGGGATGTGCGGCAGGACCAGGCGATCGGCTTGCCCGGTCCCCACGGCAAGGGTGCGGACACCGTTACGGTTGATCTGGACAGGGATCGCGTGGCTTGGGTCGGATATCAGGATAGCCGTGGCGCTCACCGGGTCGACGTCAGTCACCTGACCCATTACGCCGTTTGCGTCCAGGATCGGCTGGCCCTCATAGACACCCTGTGTTTCCCCCTTGTTGATGACCACTTTCTGCCGGAAGGGATCCATGTCGATCGACAGGAGTTCCGCGACAAGGATTCGATGTTCCCGAAATCGTTCGGCCGACGCGAGCAAACCACGAAGGCGGGCGTTTTCCCCTTCCAGTGATTCGTAGGTCAGAAGCCGGGTCTTTAGCTGAAGGTGTTCTTCGCGCAGGCGTTCGATCTCCGCGATCAGGGACGCATGTGTGCCTAACTTGTCCGAGGCCCAGTGGCCGGCGGATGACGGGAGATCGACGAGATATTGTATGGGGTAGGCGATCAGCATCAGGACTTCCCGTGCCGGTTGAAGCACCCGAGTGCGGTGATCCACGGTCATTAAAACGATCGACACGATAGCAAGCGCGAGGAAGCGCGTCGTGATCCACGGCCCGATGGCAAACAGCGGTTTGATGCGAATGCTCCGGCGATGGCGAACTGTTATCTCAACCCGCCTCTCACCTCAAGACGTCTTTAGGCGATTGCCGGAATATGACATACCGGATTGCGCCGGCTTTTCGTGCGTCATCAAGGCGCGACAACAGGCGCATCGTCGAACGATGGAACGGTTGTCGAAACACAGAGGACGGATGAAAAGACAAACAGTATGGTATGTCATCTGACAGAAATCGCCTTATGGCAGGTCGCGAAGCGTCAGTTCGGTCTGGATTCGGATATCGAGGACGGTTCATTCGATCTGCATGAAATGATTGCTCTTTTCGTCCATCATCTCGAGGACGCGTCCGCCGCCCCTGGCGACAGAGGTCAGGGGGTCCTCGGCGATGACGACCGGAATTCCGGTCTCCTCGGTGATCAGGCGATCGATGTCGCGTAGCAGCGCGCCGCCTCCGGTCAGTACGATGCCCCTTTCGGCGACGTCCGCACCAAGTTCGGGCGGTGTTTGTTCCAGCGCCGTCTTTACTGCACTGACGATTCCGAACAGGGGTTCCTGAAGGGATTCGAGGATCTCGTTGCTGTTGAGCGTGAATCCGCGGGGAACACCCTCTGAGAGATTGCGTCCCTTGACCTCCATCTCGAGAAGGTCCTTGCCGGGGTATGCCGCGCCGATCCGGTGCTTGATGCGTTCCGAAGAGGCCTCGCCGATCAGCACCCCGTAGTTGCGGCGCACGTAGTTGACGATGGCGTCGTCGAACTTGTCGCCTCCGATCCTCACCGATGCCGAATAGACGATGCCGCTCAGCGAGAGGACCGCGACTTCCGAGGTGCCTCCGCCAATGTCCAGGATCATCGATCCCTGCGCCTCGTCGATTGGCAGTCCGGCGCCGATGGCCGCCGCGATGGGTTCCTCGATCAAATAGACCCGCCTCGCGCCGGCCCCGATCGCGGATTCCCGGATCGCACGTCGCTCGACCTGGGTTGCGCCGCAGGGCACGCAGATCAACACCCGCGGACTCGGGCGCAGCATCTTGGTCTGGTGCACCTTGCGGATGAAATACTGGAGCATCTTTTCCGTCGTGGTGAAGTCGGCGATCACGCCGTCCTTCATTGGACGAATGGCGGTTATGGTTTCGGGGGTACGGCCAAGCATGGCCTTCGCGCCCTGCCCGACGGCCTCGATGGACTTCGGGCCACCGGAGCGGTCCTGCCTGACGGCGACCACCGAGGGCTCGTCGAGAACGATACCCTTGCCCCTCATGTAGATCAGGGTGTTGGCGGTACCGAGATCGATGGACAGGTCGTTGGAAAAGATCCCCGTGAGGCGTCGCAGCATTGGCGGACCCTTGGTGGAAACTGGTTTTGATTCTAATAAGACTATTTTTTTGGAAGGGTACTCTATCAGTGGCCCCTGCTTTGGGCAAGACGATCAAATGTGTTACTGTCCGAAGCCCCGGATACACGGTATAACAGGCATTTTATTGCGGAGCGCGTCCATGTCCCTGAGCCCCGAAGACGTCAGAAAAATCGCGGAGCTGGCCAGACTCTCCGTCGACGAGGAGGACATCCCGGGATACGCGCGCGGCCTGTCCGATATTCTGGATTTCGTGCGGCAGATGAACGATGCGGATACACCGGGCGTCGCTCCGATGGCCCATCCCTTGCCCATGTCGCAGCCCCTGCGCACGGACGTGGTGACCGAAGAGAACCAGCGGGATGCATTTCAGGCCATCTCACCCCGGGTTGAACGGGGACATTTTCTGGTGCCCCGGGTGATCGAATAACCAACAAGACAGTGGCGATTCCGGTTTGCGCCGGTTTCCTGCCGTTCACGGCACCCGTTCTCTCACAATGATCACTTGGATAGAGCACTAGGATCGATGCACGAGTTATCGATTGCCCAGCTTGGTGAGCGACTCCGTTCCGGCGAAGTTTCCAGCGAGCGGCTCACCCGTCATTTCCTCGATCGTATCAGCGCGCTCGACCCGCATCTGAACAGCCTGATCAGCGTGATGGCGGATGCGGCGCTGGCGCAGGCGCGGCACGCAGACCAGCGCTTGCGCAGCGGTGACGCGGGACCATTGACGGGCGTCCCGATTATCCACAAGGACATTTTCTGTACGCGAGGCGTCAGGACATCCTGCGGCTCGCGCATGCTGGACAATTTCGTCTCTCCCTACGACGCGACCGTCGTGGAACGGTTCGAGCAAGCCGGGGCCGTGTGCCTGGGCAAGGCCAACATGGACGAGTTCGCAATGGGTTCGTCTAGCGAAACCAGTTACTACGGCCCGGTGAAAAACCCTTGGGGCGTCGAGCGTGTACCCGGTGGCTCATCTGGCGGGTCCGCGGCGTCGGTCGCGGCGCGCCTGGCGGCCGGCGCAACGGGTACCGACACCGGTGGTTCGATCCGGCAGCCTGCCGCGCTCTGCGGCATTACCGGTTTAAAGCCGACCTACGGTCGGGTCTCGCGCTGGGGGATGATCGCGTTCGCCTCGAGCCTTGACCAGGGTGGTCCCCTGGCCCGCTCTGCGGAGGACTGTGCGCTGATGCTGTCGGCCATGGCGGGCCACGACCCGAGAGACTCCACCAGCGTGCGCCGGGACGTTCCGGACTACCGTGCCGACCTCGGCGGGTCGCTCGACGGAATCAGGGTTGGTTTGCCGCGGGAATACTTTGGAGAGGGCATTGCCCCCGGGGTTGGGGAAACCATCGATACGGCGCTGGAGGTTTTTCGGGAAATGGGCGCAGAGATCGTCGACATCAGCCTGCCGAACGCGCCGCTTGCGGTGCCGGCCTACTATGTCGTCGCGCCAGCCGAGTGTTCGTCAAACCTCGCCCGTTTCGATGGTGTGCGATACGGCTATCGCTGTGACGACCCACGTGATCTGCATGACATGTACGTGCGTACTAGAAGTGAGGGGTTTGGCGATGAGGTCAAACGTCGCATCATGATCGGCACCTACGCGCTGTCGAGTGGATACTACGATGCCTACTATCTCAAGGCGCAGCAGATACGCAGGCTCATCAGCGACGACTTCGAAAAGGCCTTCGTGTCGGTCGATGTGATCGCCGGTCCCACGTCGCCGACGACCGCCTTTCGCCTCGGCGAACGCGTGGACGACCCCATTACCATGTACCTGTCGGACGTCAACACGATCGCAGTGAACCTGGCGGGGCTTCCCGCGGTGTCGATGCCGGCCGGTTTTTCCAATGGTTTGCCCGTGGGGTTGCAGATGATCGGCAATTATTTTGAGGAAGGGCCGCTGCTCCGTGTGGCTCACCAGTACCAGCAGCATACCGACTGGCATCTCAGGATCCCTCCCGGATTCGAATGATTCTCGCCGCTGCGTTGTAAACGACTACCAAGGCGATTTCTGTCGAATGACATACCATCCTGCTTGTCTTTTCATCCGTCCTCCGGGTTGCGACAACCGTTCCATCGTTCGACGATGCGCCTGTTGTCGCGCCTTGATGACGAACGAAAAGCCGGCGCAATCCGGTATGTCATTTTTCGGTAATCGCCTAAATTCCTGCCGGAATCCTTGAAGATGGAATGGGAACCTGTCATCGGGCTTGAGGTCCACGCGCAGCTGTCCACCCGCAGCAAAATCTTTTCGGGCGCCTCGACGGCATACGGGGCAGAACCGAACACACAGGCCTGCGCCATTGATCTCGGTTACCCCGGGGTGTTGCCCGTGCTCAACGAAGACGTCGTGCGCATGGCCATGCGGTTCGGTCTGGCGGTCGGCGCGGAGGTTGCACCACGCTCGGTTTTCGCGCGCAAGAACTATTTCTATCCTGACCTGCCCAAGGGTTACCAGATCAGCCAGTACGAGCTGCCTGTGGTCAAGGGCGGACGGTTGACCGTTCAGGTCGATTCGCAGATCACGGAAGTCGGTATCACGAGGGCGCACCTCGAAGAGGACGCCGGCAAGTCCCTGCACGAGAATTTCGAGGGAATGACCGGCATCGACCTCAACCGGGCCGGAACCCCGCTGCTGGAGATCGTGTCCGAGCCCGATATCCGCACGCCCGCGCAGGCGGTGGCCTACCTGAAAAAGCTGCACGCGCTGGTACGTTACCTCGGGATCTGTGACGGAAACATGCAGGAGGGCTCGTTCAGATGCGACGCCAATGTCTCCGTGCGTCCACGCGGCCGCGCGGCGTTCGGCACTCGCGCCGAAATCAAGAACCTGAACTCCTTCCGCTTCGTGGAGCATGCCATCCAGTATGAGATCGAGCGTCAGATCGACGTCCTGGAGTCCGGGGGGGAGGTCGTCCAGGAGACGCGCCTGTACGACTCCGACAACGACGAGACCCGACCCATGCGGTCCAAGGAAGAGGCGAACGACTATCGCTACTTCCCGGACCCAGATCTCCTGCCGCTCGAGATTTCGGACGAGGCGATCGAGGCCGTACGCGCGACGCTGCCCGAACTGCCGGATGCAAAGCGCGAGCGTTTCGTTCGGGAATACGGTTTGAACGAATATGACGCTGAACTGCTGACGGCCGGGCGAGAGACCGCAGAGTATTTCGAGGCGGTTGTCCGGCATGCGGGCGGAAACGTGAAGCTGGCCGCCAACTGGGTGAGCGGGGAGGTGGCAGCCGCACTCAACCGGGAGGGTAGGGGCATCAATGACAGCCCCGTCTCCAGTGAGCGCCTGGGAGGGCTTCTGGCCCGGATTGGTGACGGGACGATTTCCGGAAAGATCGCCAAGGGTGTGTTCGAGGAAATGTGGACCGGTGACGCCTCCGCAAACGAGATCATCGAGCGCAAGGGGCTCAGGCAGATTACCGACATCTCCGCCATCGAGACGATGATCGACGCGGTGATTGCCGCCAGTCCCGCGCAGGTGGAACAGTACCGGGCGGGCAAGACGAAGGTGCTGGGATTTTTTGTCGGGCAGGTGATGAAGGCGTCCCGCGGAAAGGCCAGCCCCGCCCAGGTCAACGAGATCCTGAAAAAGAAGCTCGCCTCACCTTGAAGTACCGCTCGACCAGTCCGCAACCCTGCGCAGGGTTGCAAGGAGGTTTCGGCAGGCGATCGATTGTTATAACCCCGCAGTCAGGCCCTCTCCCGAAGGGGAGGAAACTACTTTGCGATATCTACTGAAGACGGGGTAGCCGGAAGCCAACGTGAAAACGCTCGTCGTCTACGCGCATCCCAATCCGAACAGCTTCAATCACGCGTTATTCGAGACGCTGGTCGCCAGCCTTCGTGAGTCGGGGCACGAGGTCCGTATCCGCGATCTGTATCGCGAGGGCTTCGATCCCGTACTCGGCGAGGCCCATCTGGCCGACGCCAGCGCCAGGAAAGGGCCGGGTGAGGACGTCCAGCGGGAGCAGGAGGCGATCACCTGGGCCGAGTCCCTGGTGTTCGTCTATCCCCTCTGGTGGTTCGACCGGCCGGCAGTGCTGAAGGGATGGTTCGACCGGGTATTTACCAACGGGTTCGCGTTTCGCTACACGCCCGAGGGCATGGAAGGTCTGCTCCGGCACCGAAAGGCCATGGTGATTGTGACGACCGGCGGGACGGTTCGCGATTTTGACGTGATCGGGGCACGGGACCAGATTCTCAGACCCACGACCGACGGCACCCTGCGATTCTGCGGGATCCATCAAATCGTTGACAAGGTTTTCTTTGCCGTTCCTCTGGCCAGTGACGAGGAACGCCGTGCCATGCTGGACGAAGTCAGGGACCTGGCAAAGGCGTTCTGATCCCTTTTCGCCCCACTGCGGCGCCCTCATGATCCCCTGCTCCCGCGGGCTGGAACAGCCCCGTTTTTACACGATGCCCGGCCATCGTCCTTCCGTAACCCGGTCCCGGCCGCCCGGATCCTCCCGGGTCTGTACGTCAGAGAAACCTCGCGCTGTGAAAAGCGCCCTGGCGGCAGCGCCCTGTGTCGCGCCGTGTTCCAGCAGCAGCCAGGCGCCGGCTGCGAGGTGGGCCGGGGCATCGTCCAGTATCCGGCGGATATCGAGCAGTCCGTCGGCGCCACTGACCAGTGCCTCCCGGGGTTCGTGCCGCAGGGAGTCCAGATGCGGGTCGCGTGCTTGCACGTAGGGCGGGTTGCAGACCACGAGTTCGAACTGTTCGCCCGCGACGGCCTTGAACCAGTCGCCACGCTTCAGGGTTACACCGGCGGCCCCCAGGCGATCGGTGTTGTGTCCCGCGAATCGCAGTGCGCCCTCGTCCAGGTCGGTGGCGGTAATCTCCCATGCGGGCCGCTCGCTTGCCAGCGCCAGTGCGATGGCTCCTGATCCCGTACCGAGATCCAGCACGCGGGTTCGCGCGGTGGGTGCGCGGTCAAGGGCGCGCTCCACCAGCAGTTCGGTTTCCGGGCGCGGAACCAGGACCCCGGGCCCGACGGCCAGCGTCAAAGACCAGAATTCCTTGACGCCCAGCAGGTAGGCGACAGGCTCGCCCTGTCTGCGCCGTTGTACCAATTGATCGAAACGGGCGCGCTGTGCGGGTGGCGGGACGCGCTCGGAATGGGCGTAGATCAGTTCCCGTCCGCCTCCGACCGCCGCAGCCAGCAGCAACTCGGCATCGAGCCGTGGCGAGGCGCTGCATTGCATGAGTGCCCGGGAGGTTTCTCGAATCAGCTGGCCCAGGCTAGGGCGATTCGGGACGCACGTGCCGAAAGGTCCCGGATCCGGTTCATGTCGCCGCAGGTCGTGTGTCATGGTGTCCTCGCCTGATCAATGCCCGTGGTTCGGGCGATACCTTCACGCCTCGTTGAGCATGGCCAGCTGGTCGGCGTGGTATTCGCTGATCAGCGGGTCGATCACCTGGTTCAGGGAACCCTGCATGACCTCGTCGAGCTTGTAGAGGGTAAGGTTGATTCGGTGGTCGGTGACGCGTCCCTGCGGGAAATTGTACGTGCGGATACGCTCGGAGCGGTCACCGCTGCCGACCAGACTGCGCCTGGCTTCCGCTTCCTGATCGCGTTGCCTGCTTTGTTCGGCATCCAGCAACCGGGCCTTGAGCAGCGACATGGCCCGGGCGCGGTTCTTGTGCTGGGAACGCTCGTCCTGGCACTCGACCACGATGCCGGATGGCATATGGGTCAGGCGTACGGCCGAATCGGTCTTGTTTACGTGCTGTCCACCGGCCCCGGAGGCCCGGTAGGTGTCCACCCTGAGGTCGGAGGCATCGATCTCGATATCCTCAATCTCGTCGGGTTCAGGGATGACGGCCACGGTCGCCGCGGAGGTGTGGATGCGGCCCTGTGACTCGGTTTCGGGTACACGCTGCACGCGATGCGCCCCGGACTCGAATTTCATACGCGAGTAGACGCCCCGGCCGATGACACGTGTGATGATCTCCTTGTACCCACCGTGTTCGCCCGGGTTTTCACTGAGTATCTCAACCCTCCAGCCCTTCTGTTCGGCGTAGCGCAGGTACATGCGCAACAGGTCGCCCGCAAAGATCGCCGCCTCGTCTCCACCGGTCCCTGCACGAACTTCGAGAAACACGTTGCTGTTGTCGTTGGGGTCTACCGGCAGCAGCAGCTGCTGCAGGCACTGTTCCTGTTCCTGTACCTCGCGGCTCAGACGATCTACCTCTTCCTGAGCCATGCGGCGCAGTTCTTCGTCGGATTCCTGCAGCATCTCCCCGGATTCGGCCAGTTCGACGCTTGTATTGCGCCAGGTGCTGAATCCCGTGACGACGGGTTCGAGTTGTGAATACTCCACCGACAGCGCCCTGAACCGCTCCTGGTCCGAGATGATCTCGGGGTCGGCCAGAAGCGCCGCGATCTCCTCTTGGCGGTCGATCAGATCCTCGAGCTTGCGTTGTATCGAATCTTTCATGCGGTAGTACGCCTATTTCACGTCATCTGGCAGGTTCAGGATGCTGCGAGCCGCCTCCAGCAACTCCGTCCTGCCGTCACGCCCTGCCTCGTGCATGGCCTGGGTCGCGTCGTGAGTCAGGCGGTTTGTCAGCGAATGGGCGAGGTACCTCAGTACCTCCTCGGGGGACTTGTCCTGCCTCAGCATGGAACTGGCACGGGCCAGGACCTCCCGACGGTGGTCGTCGGCCCGGCCGCGGTAGGTGACGATGGCGCTCACCGCGTCCTGGGCTCGCAGCCATGCCATGAATTCGTCGGCCCGCGTCAGGACAATCTCGTTCGCCTGGCCTGCCGCTTCCTGCCGCGATTGCATGTTTTCCTCGATGACCTGCTGCAGATCATCGACCGTGTACAGGTAGGCGTCGGGCAGATCTCCGACTTCGGGTTCAATGTCCCTGGGGACCGCGATGTCGACCAGGAAGATTGGCCGGTGACGGCGCCGTTTGAGACTTCTTTCCACCAGACCTTTGCCGAGTAAGGGGAGGGGGCTCGCCGTGGATGAAATGACGATATCGGCATGCGGAAGGACATCGGGTATCTGCGGTATCGACACGGCCTCGCCTTCGTAGGTCCTGGCAAGCGTCTGCGCCCGCTCGACGCTGCGGTTGGCCACGATGACGCGATCGATTCCACAGGATGCGAGATGACGTGCGGCCAGCTCGATGGTTTCCCCTGCGCCGATCAGCAATACCGTCTTGTCGCTGAGATTGCCGAATATCTGCCTCGCCAGGCTGACCGCGGCGAATGCAACCGACACCGGGCTGTTGCCAATAGAGGTATCCGTCCGCACCTGCTTCGCCACCGAGAACGCGTTCTGAAACAACCGACCCAGGTGACGCCCGATCGTGCCTACACGAGAGGCCTCCCGGTAGGCGCACTTGAGCTGGCCAAGGATCTGGGGTTCACCGAGCACCATGGAATCCAGACCGCAGGCCACGCGGAAGGCATGCTGGACGGCGGAACGGTGGGTGTAGTGATAAAGAAAGGGTTCGATCTCGGGCCGGGTGAAGCGGTGGAATTGACTCAGCCAGTCGAGTACGAGGTTATCTCCTTGATTTTCCTCGAGATTGCAATAGAGTTCGGTCCGGTTGCAGGTGGAGAGAATGGCTGCCTCGTTGACACCACGGACACTCACCAGGTCGTTCAGCGCGCCCGGGACCTGCTGGGGATCGAATATGACCCGTTCGCGCATGGCGACAGGAGCCGTTGTGTGATTCAGGCCTAGGGTATAGATCATGTCTGGGTCGGGCTGCCGGGTGCATTGGCTGGCGCTATCGTCCGCACTGCGCCAGGCAGCTGTAGCCTGGTCGGGAAACCCGCCTCCCGACGCCATTTTCTGCACGGGCGCCTGTCGTTGGTAGGGCCGAACCGAACGGAACGCGTCGAACCTGGAGCCGGGAAATCGGCAACGGGCGTTCACGCACCAGCTTTCATCATCCGGAAAACTATTCGATGAACTGTTGTCATAATTATACAGGGTGCAGTCAATCAGGGCTAAAATCAGGTATATTTATCCTCTCTTTCAAAGGCGGTTCCATTCATTTGATGTCTTCTACGCTATTCAGGCACCCCCTGATCGTTTTCGTGTTTCTGTCGGCGTTAATCCCGGGGTGCTCCTCATTGCGCGTCTCCTCGGGTAAAGACGTGAGTGCTCCCGAATCCGCGGAGACTGTCGCGAATTCCGGGTATTCGTCTCCCGAGAGCGAGATACTTTTTCAGTTGATGGCAGGCGAACTGGCCGGTCATGGGGGTGACCTCCATCAGGCACAGGAGTTCTACACCCGTGCTGCGGAGCTGAGTAACGATCCCGAGGTCGCGGCCCGCGCTACCCGGATCGCGCTGTATGCCGGCGACAGGAACGGCGGTGTGATGAAAGCCGCCAACCGATGGGTCGAGCTCGCGCCCGAAGACCCGGAGGCACTGCAGACACTGGGTCTGTTGTATGTCCGATCGGGTCAGCCCCGGCAGGCGATCCCCTATTTCGAGCGGATGCTCGATGCGGTCGACGTAGAGGACGGCAAGGGTTTCATGGTCATCGGCGCGTCACTGGCCAAGGAAAGCGAGGGGGGGGCCTCACTCGAGGCCATGGGCCTGCTCGCGTCCCAGCACGAGGACGATCCGTGGGCACACTTCGCTTACGCCACCCTTGCCCTGAATCTCGAAGACTACAGACTCGCCGTGCGCGAAAGTACTCGCGTCCTTTACCTGCAGCCCGGGTTTGCTGACGCCCTGCTGATTCGTGCCCAGGCCTATCTGCGACTGAGCAATACATCGCTGGCCGTTCGCGACATGAAAAGCGCCGCGGCGCTCAATCCGAAGAGTGTGGAGATCCGGTTGAATCTGGGTCGACTCCTGGTTGCCGCGGAGGAATACGGCGAGGCGAGAGAGGTATTCGAGGATCTGGCGAGTGAGGCACCGGGAAACGAGGACCTGATGTACATGCTCGGATTGCTGAATCTCCAGGATCAGCGCTACGACGACGCCGAAAGGTATTTCAAGCGCCTCAAGACAAGCCCCAAGCGGGCGCCGGAAGGCCACTACTATATCGGGCGGGTCGAGGAGGCCAGGGGGCGGACGGACGAAGCCATCACCTCCTACCTGCGGGTCGAGGATGGAGAGTACTTCCTGGATGCACAGGTACGGGCAACCGCGATTATGGCGGCTAACGGCAACCTGCAACGGGCCAGAACTCAACTCAAGCGAATGAGAACCCAGGTAGGTAGTCCGGGTGATGCGATCAGATTGTATCTCGCCGAGGGGCAGTTGCTGCGGGACGGAGGTCGGTATCGCAACGGGATGGAACTCTACAACCGAGCCCTTACCGAGCATCCCGCCAACGGAGACCTGCTTTACGCGCGTGCCCTGATGGCCGAGAAGCTTAACCGGATCGATCTGCTGGAGCGTGATCTGCAAATGATCCTGGCCGAAGACCCTGACAACGCAACGGCGTTGAATGCGCTGGGCTTCACCCTCGCAGACCGGAACGAACGTATTCCCGAGGCGCTCGGGTACATCGAGCGCGCGCTCGAGGTAAGTCCGGACGATCCCACGGTCATCGACAGCATGGGTTGGGTCCAGTACCGGATGGGGAACTACGAGGAAGCCGAACAGTTTCTCCGCAAGGCCTTCGACATCTTGCCCGACCCCGAAATTGCCGGGCATCTCAGCGAAACCATCTGGGTGCAGGGTAACCGCGTCGAGGCCAGGGACATGCTGAAGGAAGCCCTGAAGAGCGACCCTGAAAACGACTACCTCCGGGAGCTCGAGAAGCGATTCGAAAATTAGCACGTTCAACGATGCTGGGAATCCGCGTGATAGATGCCAGGAGGCTGCGCACAATCTCATCTCCGGCACGACTGCTATTCTCGATGTTCGTGTTGCTGGCCGCGATCCATGGCTGCAGAACGGCCCCCGAGCGTCCTCCGGCCAGCACATCCGAACAGGCGTGGGAGGCGAGACACACCCGACTTTCCCATTGGGCCCACTGGGCCTTCAAGGGGCGCGTTGCGATCCGCCACGAGGACGAAGGCTGGCAGGCTGGCCTTCGTTGGCTGCAGGACAGCGATCGTTTCGAGATCCAGGTGCTCGATCCCCTGGGTCGAAAAGTCGCGGACATCCGTGGTGGTACCGGTGGTGTACTGCTAACTACCTCCAGGGGAGAAAGTGCCCGGGCGGGGGACCCGGAGTCGCTGATGCGCGATGTCCTGGGTTGGTCCCTGCCGATCTCGGGGATGCGCTATTGGGTACTGGGTGTGCCTGATCCCCGGGGGGGTGAGGCCTCTCTGGAACTCGATGAAGCGGGCCGACTGATCCGTCTTGGCCAGAGCGGCTGGGATGTCAATTATCGCCGCTATCGCCCGGTCGAGCCTCTTGACATGCCTACCCGCATGACCCTTGCAAATCGTGAACTGGACATCAAGCTGATCGTGAGCGATTGGGAGCTGAATGAACCCGCACGCGCGGCCAGAATGAAATGACTCGCTGGCCGGCACCCGCCAAACTCAATCTCTTTCTGCACATAACCGGTCGCCGTGCGGACGGCTATCACGCGTTACAGACCGTATTCCAGTTACTGGACTACGGAGACGAGCTGGAATTCGATCGTCGGGAAGATGGCCTGGTTACACGGGTAAATCCTTTGCCGGGTGTCCCCGCCGAGACTGACCTGTGCGTGCGTGCGGCGCGCTTGCTGCAACAGACCACAGGGGTTGCCGGGGGCGTAGATATCCGCCTCGACAAGCAGCTGCCGATGGGTGGCGGACTGGGAGGCGGCAGCTCGGACGCTGCCACGACCCTGCTGGCGTTGAACGGGTTATGGGGTTGTGATCTGCCGCGCGAGGAACTTGCCGGACTTGGGGCCACGCTGGGCGCCGACATACCCGTATTCGTGACGGGCCACAGCGCGTGGGGCGAGGGCGTCGGAGAGAAATTGAGTCCCCTGGTCCTGCCTCCCCGATGGTACGTTGTGATCGCGCCTGCTGTGGAAATCTCCACGGCGGAACTATTCGCCGCGCCTGAATTGACACGGAACTGCGAGAGAATAAGAATAAGCGAATTTTTGGCGGGGGCCGGGACCAACGTATTCGAGGATCTCGTCAGGGAACGTCATGCCGATGTGTCCCGGGCCCTCGACTGGCTCGACTCCCGGGGCGGGAGCGTGGGACCCGCGAGACTGACCGGAACGGGCAGTTGCGTCTTTTCGGCCTACCATTCCGCGAATCAGGCAGCCGCCGTTGCCGACGCGATACCGGGAAAATGGAAGGGTTTCGCGGCGCGTGGGATCGACAGATCCCCCGTCGAAGCGCTTCTCCGGGCCGGCGAATGACTACACGCCGCAAAGACGCAATCGTTATTTTGCTGATACTGGGCCGTCGCCAAGCGGTAAGGCACGGGGTTTTGATCCCCGCATACGCAGGTTCGAATCCTGCCGGCCCAGCCAGATTATTCGCACCTGTGGCAAGCTGAGTACGGTGGTAGCGGAACGGCAGGATGCGAACCGTAAGAGGTTCGACAAAATCGCCCGGAGCGATTTTGAACCGCGCGGCGGGCCCGAAGGGCGGAGGGCAGGAGGCCCGGAGTTATCCTGCCGGCCCAGCCAGATTATTCGCACCTGTGGCAAGCTGAGTACGGTGGTAACGGAACGGCAGGTTGAGAAGAACCGTCAATGGTTCGACGAAATCGCCGGGGTGAGGCGGAGAAGAAAAGATGTCAGGTGGACCTTTGATTCAAACTGGAGAAGGCAGCCGCTATGACAGGCGCTGACGCCGGCATGATGATCTTTACGGGTAATGCCAACCCGCGGCTGGCGTGCGATATCGTGGACCATCTTTCGCTCCCGCTCGGGAAGGCCCTGGTCGACCGGTTCAGCGATGGAGAGATTCGAGTCGAGATCGAGGAGAACGTTCGTGGCAGGGACGTTTTCGTCGTCCAGCCGACCTGCCATCCGACGAACGAAAGCATCATGGAGTTGCTGATCATGGTCGATGCGCTGAGGCGCGCCTCGGCTGGACGCATCACAACGGTCATCCCCTATTTCGGTTACTCGCGTCAGGACCGGCGTGTGCGGTCCGTTCGGGTGCCGATTTCGGCCCGCGTCGTGGCCAATCTCATCACGAGCGTCGGTGCCGACCGCGTTCTGACAGTAGACCTGCATGCGGACCAGATCCAGGGATTTTTTGATCTGCCGGTGGACAACGTCTATTCCTCGCCGGTATTGCTGGGGGACATCTGGAGGCAGAAATACCCGAACCTTATCGTTGTTTCACCCGATGTCGGGGGTGTGGTGAGGGCGCGGGCCCTGGCGAAGCGCCTCGACGACGCTGAGCTGGCGATCATCGACAAGCGGCGGCCCAATCCGAACGAGTCGATGGTCATGCACATCATCGGCGAGGTCGAAGGCAAGAACTGCGTCATCGTCGATGACCTGGTCGACACTGCCGGCACGCTTTGCAAAGCGGCGTCTGCCCTGAAGCTGCATGGCGCCAGCCAGGTACTTGCCTACGCAACCCACCCGGTGCTGTCCGGGAACGCGGTGGAAAATATCGAGGCGTCCGATCTGGACGAACTGGTCGTGACAGACACCATTCCACTGTCGAAAGCGGCCCGGGCCTGCGAAAGAATCCGTACCATGACGGTTGCGGGAATGCTGGCGGAATCCATACGACGGATCAGCAACGAGGAATCGGTCAGTTCACTGTTCATGGATTGACGCGCGGGGCCGAAACTTCCCCTTCAGCCGGAGATTCTGTATAAAGCCCTCCCTCAGGCTTTCTTACCGGGTCACGACTTCTGCAAAACCCCCGTGTGTCCGCAGAGTGCGGCGCCGGGGCTGAACCGGTGGAACTCCGATCCCCGTATCGTTGAGCGAGCGAAGGGGCCGGTAAATTTCCGACAGTGCGAAATTTGCCGGGAAAGGGCCGTGAATTTGGTCAGTGGACTTGAAATCCGGCAGGAAACGTCCTCTCTGGTCGCGGGGAGGTTATTTATAATTCCTGATGTTACAGGCAGTTATTGCGGAGATTGATAAATATGAGTTCTGATTATGTCCTGGTTGCCGAACCGCGCAACGACCTGGGGAAGGGTGCGAGCCGCCGCCTGCGTCGTGAATGCAAGGTGCCGGCGATTATTTACGGAGGCGCCAAGGACCCCCAGGCGCTCAGCCTGGACCACAACGCCCTGATTCACAGCCTCGAAAACGAGGCGTTCTACTCACACGTCCTCAACATCAAGATCGGCGATACGGACGAGAGTGCGCTGCTCAAGGACCTGCAACGTCATCCGGCGAGGCCGATGATCCTGCACGTGGACCTGTTGCGTGTGAGTGCGGACCAGGAGGTCCGGGTGAACGTGCCGCTTCATTTCGTCAATGAGGATTCTTCGGTCGGTGTCAAGCAGGAGGGTGGTGCGGTGAGCCACCTGCTGACCGATGTTGAAGTTTCCTGCCTGCCGAAAGACCTGCCCGAGTTTATCGAGGTGGATCTTGCGCAAGTGCATCTCAACGGGTCGCTTCACCTGTCCGACCTCACCCCGCCCAAAGGCGTGAAGCTTGTCGAACTGGGCCACGGTGAAGGCCATGACCATGCCGTCGTGACCATTCACGCGACGCGTGTCTCGGGGTCCGAGGACCATGAGGCGGCTGAAGAAGGTGGCGAGGGCGGCGAGCTGGGCGAGTAGTCCGCACGCCGCGTGAGTGACGATGCGGGCATCTTGCTCGTTGCCGGACTCGGTAACCCGGGCGAGCGCTACGAAAGGACCCGGCACAATGCCGGGTTCTGGTTCGTTGACCGGGTTGCCAGTCAGTATCACGGCACGTTTTGCCGTGAGTCACGTTTTTTCGGTGAGGTCTGCCGCGTCGATGTGGCCGGTGTCGCTGTCAGGCTTCTCAAGCCGGCGACCATGATGAATCGAAGCGGCCAGTCGGTGTGCGCCATGGCGTCCTATTTCGACGTCCCGTCGGAACGGATCCTTGTCGTGCACGACGAGATTGACCTCCCGCCCGGTACTTCGCGCCTGAAGCGCGGTGGCGGTCACGGGGGACACAACGGGCTGCGCGATATCATCAGCTGCCTGGGTAAATCGTTCTGGCGCCTGCGTCTGGGGGTCGGTCATCCCGGTCACCGCGACCAGGTCGTCAATTACGTTCTCTCACGAGCCTCGCGAGGGGAAGAAGACATCATCCTGGATGACGTCGACGAAGCTCTGGCCCTGATGCCGCAGCTGAGCGCAGGTGATATGGAGCGGGCGATGCATTGCCTGCACACAATGGATACATAAGCGATATGGGATTCAGGTGTGGCATCGTGGGTCTGCCGAATGTCGGCAAGTCGACCCTGTTCAATGCGCTCACTGCCGCTGGCATCGCGGCGGAGAACTATCCTTTCTGCACGATCGAGCCTAATGTCGGTGTCGTACCCGTGCCGGATCCCCGGCTGGACCGGCTCGCGGAGATCGTCAAACCGGCCAGGATCCTTCCGACCACGATGGAGTTTGTCGACATCGCCGGTCTGGTTGCCGGTGCATCCAAGGGTGAGGGGCTGGGAAACCAGTTTCTGGCGCATATCCGGGAGACGGATGCGGTCGCACAGGTATTGCGCTGCTTCGAGGATGACGATGTCGCGCATGTCGCGGGAAAGGTCGATCCCGGTTCCGACGCAGAGGTCATCAATACAGAACTCGCTCTGGCCGATCTGGAAACCGTTGAGCGCGGCATCGCCCGGGTGTCTCGCAACGCGAAATCCGGAAACAAGCA
Source organism: Pseudomonadota bacterium (assembly GCA_034722015.1). GTDB lineage: Bacteria > Pseudomonadota > Gammaproteobacteria > JAJDOJ01 > JAJDOJ01 > JAJDOJ01. The sequence continues at coordinate 1,536 of JAYENI010000239.1, read as the reverse complement.
AGCCAAACACGTACTGTCCCTGATCGAGCAGGTACGGGAGCACCTGGACGCAGGCAAGCCCGTGAGGTCGATGGATCCGGACACGGAACGGGATGAGGCGATCGCGGACCTTCACCTCATCACGGCAAAACCCGCGCTGTACCTGGCCAACGTGGCGGAGGACGGATTCGCCGACAATCCCATGCTGGACACGGTTCGGGCGCTGGCCAGATCGGAGAAGAGCGTCGCGGTCCCGGTTTGTGCCGCGATCGAGGCGGAGATCGCCGAACTGGATGAAGCGGACCGACGGGAATTCCTGGAGTCCATGGGGTTGGAGGAACCTGGTCTAAACCGGGTGATCCGAGCTGGGTACGGGCTATTGAAGCTTCAGACCTTTTTTACCGCCGGCCCCAAAGAGGCCAGGGCCTGGACCATCAGAAAGGGTTTCACGGCGCCCCAGGCCGCGGGACGTATCCACACAGATTTTGAAAAGGGATTTATCCGCGCCGAGGTGGTGGGTTACGACGACTTCGTTGCCTGCGGCGGGGAACATGGGGCCAAAGAGGCGGGTAAGTGGAGGCTCGAGGGGAAAGACTACGTCATGCAGGAAGGCGACGTGGTCCACTTCCGGTTTAACGTATGACACCGAAGTCCGTAACGGGAGCAAGCATCTTGCGCGACCCGGATGATTTCTGTATCTTCCGCAGTCCACTTTTGGCTATGTAGCTCAGCTGGTTAGAGCGCGGCACTCATAATGCTGAGGTCGGTGGTTCGAGTCCACCCATAGCCACCATTGCTCCTATAGATTTGCGTCCGCGGGACAATCTACTCTTCTCGTTGCTGTTGCCAGTGAGCGATAGCGTGCTTTCTTTGCATCGGGTAGTGCACAGTTGTACCGCCCTTCTGAATCCATTCTCTGTTGGCGACTTTGCCGATGTCGATCCGGTTCTGACCTGAAATCCTTTCCGGCTGTCCTCGGCATTTGGGGCTTCGGTGACCTGTTCGGCCGAGCCGATCCTCACCGGTAGTCCCGCACTATCAGGGTGTGGCCATGCCCGTTCCTCGTGTAGAAAGTTCAATAGGTGGTTCCCCCACCGCGCCAACCCCTGTCGCGAGCGCCCTGCAAGCGGACCGATGGTCTGTGCCCGTGGAGTCTGGAGGAATTCTCCAGCGGTTGTCGCTACGTTAGGCGCCTTCTTCAAGATCGTTGGCTCGTTTTGGTCGCTGACCCTTGCGCGGGCGGATCCCGCCCCTGGCCACCGACCCAATCCAGGGCCGGTAATACCGTTATCGATCAGCGGGATCCCGGAATCAGGGACGCTCGAGAACCTCATAACGCCATGGATTCACGGAGTCGGTTTGACATCCTTTCGCATAAATGGGAAAATATTCCCACATTGAAATATTGTTCACGAAATGCGGAGGACTACCTCATGGATACGAACCAGCAAAACTTCTTGCTCACAGCACTGGTTTCTATTGCTTTGACCGCGTGCAGCGGCGGCGATGACAACTCGGTGACGAGTGCGATTCCGGCATCAACGCTTGCTACGACGG
>JAYENI010000238.1:0-23582 GCA_034722015.1 Pseudomonadota bacterium | reverse complement strand
GTTGCGTCTGGTCGAGGGTGATGACCCGGTTGTATCCGCTGCCGGGCGGGTATTTCTGACTTTCGGCGGGGGGGGAGTGATTGCCTGCCGCGAAGTCGTCGATCGCCTCGTGCAGGATGATTTCGGACGCAGCCAGCCCGGAAGACGCCAGCCCCAGGGCGATACCGACTACGATGGCCAAAACCGTCAGCCGCATATTTCTAGAAATCATATATCCCTCCTGCTGCTACAGCCACCACTCCGCCCTCAGGGATCGCGGCGGATATAAGGCGATTTCTGTCACCGGCAATCACCTAAGGCAAGCATAGGCTATTCTCCCGAATCCGCTACTCCCGGGACGGGTTGATATGCCGCGCCGGACGAATCTCCGCGGCAAACCTGATGCCGCTTGGACGATGCACCTGTTTGTCGCGAAAAAACGGCCGACTTGCGCCGGCCGTCCAATTGTCGTGGAACCTGATCAAATCAGTCGAGGGGAGTAATGTCCCAGGGCAACTCGGCCGGGCCATACTGGACGTGAACGGTCTCGAATACCGCGATCTCGACCTGCTCCAGGCCCTCGGTGTTCTGGCTGTAGGCCGCGACGTCTACATCATTGTAGTCGTGACGGGACTCGTCGAGGATCGTCAGCCGGTCACCGAATTCCCGGCCGCTGGAGAAGGCCTGGGTGCCCCCGTACGAGCCCGAGGAATCGGAATAGTCATTGACAGCCTCGTGGAGGATGATCTCGCTGGCGCCTGCTGACGTGGTCGCGATTGCCGCACCCAGGGCAAGACTGAGCGCGCTTGAAAGCAGGATGCGACGGGTATTTGAGTGAGTCATGGTTTGGATCTCTCCTGTCTCTGGTTAGGGCTAAAGATGTGATTGTCTTCACCCACAGAGACCCGGCGGTGCGCGAAAACCTTTCGCAATCCCGCAGCGGAAATGGCGTCGCCTGTGAGGACACCCTGGATTCACCCCGAGACGCAAGGTGCGCTCAGCGAACAACCCCCAGGGTGTTCTGGCCCACGGAGGTGTCACAGTTGCTGAGAGAGATGGCGGGTGGATCGACGGACACCATGAAGGGCGCAACCCGCTTCAGGGCCGTCAGTCCGAGGATACACCGGGAGTCGCCCGGCAGGACGGCGACCTCGACGTTGGAAATCTTGCAGGAGCCGCCGATCTCGAGAGAGTCGACCATATAGATGGGAACCACGATCCTTTTCCCGTTGGCCATTGTGGCGGCGACATCGCGGGTGTGGACGGCGAGTCCCTTCTTTTTCAGCTTCTTGAGCGTTTTTTCGTTAATCGCGGTGTATCCCGCGCCGGTGTCAACGAGAAGATCGATCTTGTTCTGCCCCGCGATGCGTCCCTCGACGTAATAGGTGGATATCCCCTTGTCCATCATCGGGATATGCGTGAACGATTCTTCCCCTTCAGCATGGCCTGCAAAACCGATTCCCACGGCGATTGCGACGAATACGTTGCGACACCACGTGAATTGGGCGCTGTTGACGCATATTGACGATGAACGCTGAGCTTTGGCCGAATGTCGTATTCTGGTGTCCATCCTGGATAACCCGGATGCTAGCAGCCCTTGAAACCCGGGGGCGGGAGGCGAAATACACCGTCGAACCGCGCCGTGTTACCGTACTGGTCAGGGAAAACCGCGATGCCCGTCCTTGGATTGCATGCGTCAGCCGCAGGTGAAGAGCGCTCGGGGCAGGATCGAACCGGAATAGCCGAATCGTGATTACATCGTCCCACTACGCACCTCGATTTGACGGATACGGGCTTTCACTGACTCGGCCCGACGGCAGTTTTCCCCTGCCAGAAATTGACTAAAAATAACAATATCAATAAAAACAGTAGGTTGAAGCGATTTTTTCTGTGTCAGAAGCGTAGGGACCGCTGCGGTTCACAAGGGTGTCGTGAGTGAATCGCTGAAATTGCCGCGAATACTGCTATAGCTTATAGCATAGCCACACCGGTAGGGACAAAGGCCTTGTCGATCCAGCGACCGATGAATAGATGCTCAAACCAGGGGTGTGACCGGGGCCACAAAAAAACGGTCTCGCCGCAGGTCCGTGCCATGCGCGTAGTGGTCTTGCTGTTTGCCCTGGGGGGCTGCTGTAGCGCGGCAATGGCCGAGCCCGCCGTGGTCCCGCCATGGGAGGAACAGCTGACCGGGCTGGAAGGTGTGTACATCGCGGCGGATGTCGTTGGCGCGGATATTCCGATGATGGTCACCGAGGAGGAGATCGAGACGGAGATGCGGACCCGGCTATGGCAGGCCGGGATCTGGGTTTTCGAGGAACCGGATGACGAGAGGAACGCCCCCCTGTTGACACTGACGTTTATCGCCGAACCGATCGAGCCCGTTTTCCCCAGCGACGAGGGTGATGTCGTTCGCGTCTATCCGATTTTCATCGACCTGAATCTCACCGAGCCCGTCAGGGGCATCAAGCGCGTGGATCCGGGAATCGGTCGGCAGCTGGTTGGCCAGACCTGGTGGACCCATGTGCAGGCCTGGGCCATGGAAAGAACCATGCGGCACATTGCCTGCCTCGCAGTGAAGAAGGCGCTGGACCAGTTCATTCTGGATTTCGAGGCCGCGCGTCGCGCGCGCAAGGAAAAGCTGGCGATGCATTGAGGCACGGCACTCTCACGCAACATCAGCCGCCATGGACCTGTCCGGTCCCGGCTTCTTTCGGGACCTTAGGCGATTTCTGTCAAATGACATACCATCTTGCTTGTCTTTTCATCCGTCCTCTGTGTTGCGACAACCGTTCCATCGTTCGACGATGCGCCTGTTTGCCGCGCCTTGATGACGAACGATCCCGGCGCTGCGCTGTCCCTGCTCTGCTTGGGCACCGGTCTTGGGCTTCCTGCCCAAGCCGTTCACTGCTCATCGCAGTTCACCCAACGCAATCTGGTATGTCATTTTCCGGCAATCGCCTTACGCCGGTTTTGCCCCGAACCAGCCTCGGGTTTCCCGTCAGAAAAGCGTATAGATAAAGGGCGCCACGGCTGAACCCTGGGCGAATATCAGCAGGCCGCCAAGCAGCAGCATCACGAGCACGATCGGCAGCAGCCAGAATTTCTTGCGTTCTTTCATGAACGCCCAGAGGTCTTTGAGAAGGTCCAGCATCAGAAGGGTCTCTCCAGATTTTCCCTTTTGGGTTGTTTACTGGGAACTCGGTAGCTCGGTACATTTTCGTCGAGTTTTCTCGCCATCGGGTCTTTCCTGAATAACCGCATGACCAGGCCCATTGGCAAAAAGAGCCCGTAGAACAGCACTCCCATGATCAGGCGCTGATTGACCCAGCCAACCACGTCACCAAACTTCATCCAGACCGAATAGACCGGTTTGAGCGTGCCGGGAGCCACGAGTCCGAGCGCAGCAAACGTCGCACTCGCAAACCATGGCCAGGCGGGCATGTCCAGGTTCCAGATCCATGGGATGAGCAGCCCGAAGAACAGGACCAGCATCGCGGCCATGATCAGCCCGAACTGGCGCAATCGAGCTATGTCTACGGTGGGTTCGGCCGGGTTCATGTCGGTGCGGTCATTCAATCCAGTTCGAACTCGTTCTTCCAGGATTCGTCCTGTTCCACCTCGGGTTGCTCGGTCTTGGCCAGCAGGAAATTTTCTACCACAAGATAGTCCATTTCCGTGCGCATGAAGCAACGCCAGGCATCTTCCGGCGTACAGACGATCGGTTCGCCGCGCACATTGAACGACGTATTCACCAGCACAGGACATCCGGTTCGGGTCTCAAACGCCTTCAGCAGTGCATGGTAGCGCGGGTTGGTTTCCTCGTGCACCGTCTGGATTCGCGCCGAATAGTCGACATGCGTGATGGCGGGCAGTTCCGAGCGCGGTACGTTCAGTTTGTCGATGCCGAAGCGTTGTTCCTGTTCGCCGGTCACGGGAAGCCGTATCGCCTCCCTGACCGGCGCCACCAGCAACATGTAGGGGCTGGGGCGGTCCTGTGCGAAATAGTCCGATACCCTGTCTGCAAGGATCGACGGGGCGAACGGGCGAAAGGACTCGCGATACTTGATCTTCAGGTTCATGACCGACTGCATTTTCGGCGATCGCGGGTCTCCGAGAATGGATCGTCCTCCGAGCGCGCGGGGACCGAACTCCATATGCCCCTGAAACCAGCCAACGACATTTTCGCTGTCGAGGATCTCCGCCAGTTCCTGCGTGAGGCTTTCTTCGTCGAGCTCGCGATAGACGGCCCCCTTTGCGTCCAGTTGCGCTCGGATGACCTCCGGTCCATAGCGCGGTCCGAGGTACGATCCACGCATGCGGTCCGGTTGCTCGACCACGCGGGTGCCCTCGCCGAGTTCGTGCCAGGCGACCAGCGCCGCGCCTAGCGCGCCGCCCGCGTCGCCGGCGGCGGGCTGAATCCAGATGTCGTTGAAGATGCCCGATCGCAGCAGCTCGCCGTTGGCCACGCAGTTGAGCGCGACACCGCCGGCGAGGCAGAGATTCTCTGCGCCGGTCTCGTCCCGAATCGTGCGTCCCAGCCGCAGTACGATGGTCTCGGTGACCTCCTGGATCGATGCGGCGATGTCCATCTCGCGCTGGGTCAGATTACCCTCCGGCTTGCGGGGTGGTGCACCGAACAGCCGATCGAAGCGGCGGTTGGTCATGGTCAGCCCGGTGCAGTAGTTGAAGTAGCGCATGTCGAGCCGGAACGTGCCGTCTTCCTTGAGGTCGACGAGGTTCTCCAGAATGAGATCGACGTAGCGCGGTTCTCCGTACGGCGCCAGCCCCATGAGCTTGTACTCTCCGGAATTGACCCTGAATCCCGTGTAGTAGGTGAAGGCCGAATAGAGCAGTCCCAGCGAATGTGGAAAGTCGATCTCCCACAGGGCCGTCAACCGGTTTCCCTCACCCAGCCAGGCGGAAGTGGTCGCCCACTCGCCGACGCCATCGAGACACAGCACGGCGGCCGTTTCGAAGGGTGACGGAAAGAAGGCGGACGCCGCATGCGACTGGTGGTGTTCGGCGAAAAGAAGTGGCGGCAATTCGGCCCGGTCGATCCCTGCGAGTTCGGACAACTCCTTTTTCAGGGTACTCTTGAGATAGAGCTTCTCCTTGATCCATACCGGCATGGCGGCGATGAACGAGCGGATCCCGTGCGGCGCGTAGGAGAGGTAGGTTTCCAGCAGGCGCTCGAACTTCACCAGCGGCTTGTCGTAGAAAACAACCCGGTCGACGTTTTTCAGCGGGATGCCGGCCTCCGTCAGACAGTATCGAATCGCGTTGGCGGGAAAGCCCGCCTCGTGCTTCCTGCGTGTGAAGCGCTCTTCCTGCGCTGCCGCAACGATGTCCTCGTCCCGCAGCAGCGCCGCGGCACTGTCGTGATAGTAGGCCGAGATGCCGAGCGTGTATTGGGTCATGACAGAGGCTGATGGAGTTGGTGGGTAACAGCAATTCCCGCCCTGTTTCGGCTGCCGGGCAAGGCCTTCCGTGACGCGGTCACGTGGTCCGGGTATGACAGCGCGACGTGAAGCGCGTGGCGCTCAATGAGCCGTTTCACCCGTCTCCCCTCCGGAACGCTGAAGGGAACCCAGTCCGCCGTGGCGCAGAAAAAGCTCGGCGACCTCTCGATGGCCCGCGTCATTCCAGTGAAAATCGTCCGGCATAAATAGTTCGCGGATGGTTCGTGCATTGGTCGCGTCGTCCGTCGAAATGAAATCCGGAAACAGGTTGATGAAGTGCGCCCCGTGATCACGGCTCCATTCCCGCCAGATCGTGACCTGCATCGAATCCAGGTCCTTGTGGTATATCTGGGCCGGCCAGGGATAGACGACAATGGTCAGATCGATGCCGTAGGGCCGGATCAATTCCACCAGGCGGTCCATGCGTTCGATCATGAGACCTGCGCCACGCTTGCCGTACTGATCGTACAGGGTCTCATCGATGGTCCAGCGTCCCCGGGGGTTTGCGATCGATTTGTTGAGCTGATTGCCCGGGGTCCCAACATCGCTCGCATTCGCGGTCCTGAACAGTTTGATCGCGCGCGGAGCACCGTAGAGTATGCTGTACTCCTTGAGGAAACGCTTGATCCATGGATCGTCGCTGGAACCGACGACGACATCCTGCTCGTTGATCGTGTATTGGCTGGCTTCGTCCTCCGCGTCGGAGATATCGATGAACACGACCAGGTGCGTGAATTGCAGCCCGATATCTTCCAGCAGGTAACGCACTTTTCGGTAGTAGATTGCGGGCGAGTAGCTTGAAACCCCGGCGTTCAGGACCTCGCTCCCGCTTTCGCGGAAGTACGCGTCCAGCACGCCGACGAAGGTGTCTTCGTATTTCATGCCGACGCCTTCGGTAAACGAGTCACCGATAAATACCGCCCGTGGCGCCTTGCGGTCCAGCGCGATCTCCCGTGTCTCCCTGTCCTTGAAGCCGAGAGCATTGGTGTGGATCTGGTAGCTCCGTCCCCAACTGGCGGGCATCGAGACATTTTTTCTCAGGTCGTGATGGTAGACGGGGGACCGCTCCCTGTACCTGCGGTTCAGACCCCTCGCCCTGTCGATCACCGAGTAATAGAAACTGTCTCCCGTGACAAGCCTGAACATGGCGCCGAGCGACAGGTCCGTAACCACCAGAAAGACGACACTCAGGACGACTGCCGACGTCCCGGGGAAGCGGTTGAATATTCTTGATTTCCGGCTCACCAGCTGCCGTTCCCCATCAGTAACCGAACCCAAGGCATCGGATTTCAACGCCGGGAGGCATGGCTAAGAATCGGGGCCTGTTTGCGACGCGAGACCCGTACTCGCGCCGGACTCATGCAGCCAGGGCGCTTCCGGGTGAATAGAGAGAATGGCTGAGTTGGTCGGAGTGAGAGGATTCGAACCTCCGACCCCTGCCTCCCGAAGGCAGTGCTCTACCAGGCTGAGCTACACTCCGATCGATCAGTACTTGCGTTGCACCGAGAACTCCGCCAGCGCGGTGAGCGCATCCCTGAATTCGGAATCCGGTAGTCCCCCGAGCGAAGCCATTGCGTTGTCGGCCTCCCTGCGCGCAATCGCATCAGTGTAAGCAATGGCTCCGGTAGATTCAATCGCCTCCAGTATTGCGTCGATCTTTTCGAGCCCCCCCTCCTCGATCGCCTTCCGGATCAGGGTCGCCTGGGTCTTCGAACCGTTGTGCATGGCATAGATGAGCGGGAGCGTGGGCTTGCCCTCGGCCAGGTCGTCGCCGACGTTCTTGCCCATCTCGGTGCTGGAGGCGCTGTAGTCGAGGACGTCGTCGATCAGCTGGAATGCAGTCCCCAGGTGCATGCCGTAGTTCGCCATGGCGTCTTCCTGCTCGGGCGGAAACCCGCCCAGCACCGCACCCAGCTGGCTGGCGGCCTCGAAAAGCTTGGCGGTCTTGGACTGTATCACCTCCATGTAGCGCACTTCGGTGGTATCTGCATCATGGCAGTTCAGGAGCTGAAGGACCTCTCCCTCGGCGATCGTGTTGGTGGCGTGGGAGAGGATTTCCATGACGCGCATATCATCCACCTCCACCATCATCTCGAAGGCGCGCGAGTAGAGAAAATCACCGACCAGTACGCTGGCCTCGTTGCCCCAGAGGGCATTTGCGGTCTCCTGACCGCGCCGCAGCTCGGAGGCATCGACCACATCGTCGTGCAGCAGCGTCGCGGTGTGGATGAACTCGATGATCGCGGCCAGGTGGACGTGCATCCGGTCGTCGTAGCCGCAGGCACGAGCGCTCAGCAGCACCAGCATCGGGCGCAAACGCTTTCCGCCGCTGTTGACGATATAGTTGCCGAGCTGGTTGATGAGTACGACTTCCGAATGCAGTCTGCGGTAGATGAGGTTGTTCACCGCAGACATGTCGGAAGACACCAGCGTTCTGATTTGTTCTACTACCATGGCGTTCCGGGAGGCTCTGTCCGGCTGAGCATGCTATGGAGGCCGTCGGGCCTCGTCAAGGCATTGATTGACCTGTGGACGGTGTGCCGCTAGAATCCGCCGTCTTTCTCTAGCGCGGGTTCAGGAGATCTGGATGATGTACGCGGTGATATCGACCGGCGGGAAGCAGTACAGGGTGTCTCAGGGCGACGTGATTCGCGTCGAAAAGCTCAACGCCGACGAGGGCGCTTCGGTCGACTTCGACGAAGTACTGATGGTTGGCGAGGGCGATGACGTCGAGATCGGCACGCCTCGCGTCGATGGAGGCAGGGTGACCGCGACGGTCAGGTCGCATGGACGAGGCAAAAAAGTCGAGATCATCAAGTTCAACCGCCGCAAGTACCACAGGAAGCAGATGGGACACCGGCAGGGTTACACCGAGCTGGAGATTACCGGAATCAACAGGTAGGCAGGGTCGGAAATGGCACACAAGAAAGCAGGGGGAAGTACCCGAAACGGTCGCGATTCCGAGTCCAAACGACTCGGCGTCAAGCGCTTTGGTGGACAGGCAGTCACTGCCGGCAGCATCATTGTGCGACAGCGGGGAACCCGGTTTCACCCCGGCCGGAACGTCGGCTGTGGTAAGGACTATACATTGTTTGCGACGGCCGACGGCAATGTGGTATTTGAGACCAAAGGACCCAAAAAGCGAAAGTTCGTCAGCGTACAACCCGCCTGATTCCCTCAAGGGATCCGTCAGGGTCTCTGAAGCCGTTACGAAAAGCCCCGCCAGCGGGGCTTTTTTTGTCAGCGTCACCGACACCAAGGCGATTTTTGTCAAATAACATACCATCCTGCTTGTCTTTTCGTCCGTCCCCTGTGTTGCGAAAACCGTTCCATAGTTCGACTATGTGCCTGTTGTCGCGTCTTGATGACGAACGAAAATCCGGCGCATTCTGGTATGTTATTTTCCGGCAATCGCCTAAGGCGGTTTCTGCATTCCCGCTGGCTGGTATGCTTTCTCGTCATTCCGCTGCCGGGGAAGCGATTCCCGCATTCGCCCGGAACGAGACCGGATGCAACGATAATGAAACTGATCGACGAGGCCTCCATCACTGTCGACGCCGGCAATGGAGGACACGGGTGCGTGAGCTTCCGTCGGGAAAAGTATGTCCCAAGGGGCGGACCGGACGGTGGAGACGGGGGTGACGGTGGCAGCGTGTACCTCGAGGCCAGCAAAGCCATCAACACCCTCGCCGATTTCCGACATACACGCCGGTTTCACGCCCAGCGCGGGCAGGACGGCTCCGGACGTGACCGCACCGGCAGCAAGGGGGAGGACCTGATCATATCCGTACCCAGGGGCACGGTGGTGCGAGACGCCGACACCGGAGAAATGATCGGGGATATGGTCAGTCACGGGCAGCGGATTCTCGTGGCGCAGGGCGGGCATCACGGCCTGGGTAATACCCGCTTCAAGAGTTCGACGAACCGGGCGCCCCGTCAGAGCACGCAGGGCACCGAAGGCGATTCCCGGACACTCTTTCTGGAACTCAAGCTGCTTGCGGATGTCGGCCTGCTGGGTCTGCCGAATGCCGGAAAGTCCACGCTGATCTCAAGACTTTCGGCCGCACGACCCCGGATAGCGGACTACCCCTTTACGACGTTGCAGCCGCAATTGGGCGTGGTCAGCCTTGGGCGGCACGAGAGTTTCGTGATGGCTGATGTGCCCGGTCTGATCGAGGGGGCCGCCGAAGGCGCCGGGCTCGGGGTCCGCTTCCTCAAGCACCTTTCCCGCACGCGCCTGCTTCTGCACCTGGTCGATGTGGCACCTCTGGACCCAGAGCAGGATCCGGTTGCCGCGGTGCAGACGATAGAACAAGAGTTGTCGCGTTATGGCGGAGGCCTGTACGATCGGGAGCGCTGGCTGGTGTTGAACAAGATCGACCTGCTCCCCGAGTCCGGGCGAGAAGCACACTGCACGGCGCTAGCTGAACGGCTCGCCCGGGACCTGCCGGTGTACCGGATTTCGGCCGCGACCGGCGAAGGGACGGAATCCCTGAAATACGATGTCTGGAAATTTCTCGAGCGACAGGTTGGATAGGTCCGGGGAAAAGGCCGGGCCTGCCCGCTGGGTGGTGAAAATCGGCAGCGCGCTGATCACGCGTAACGGGCGTGGTCTGGCAACGGACGCGATCGCGCGCTGGGCGCACCAGATCGCCCGTCTGCGTGAACAGCATACTGAAATCGTGCTGGTATCTTCCGGCGCGGTCGCCGAGGGTATGGCCCGTCTGGGATGGGGCACTCGCCCTCACGCCCTGAACGAACTTCAGGCCGCGGCCGCGGTCGGGCAAGCGGGGCTCGTACAGGCGTACGAGTCGCACTTCCAGACCCATGGTGCGCACAGCGCCCAGGTGTTGCTCACGCACGAGGACCTGAAGGACAGGAGCCGTTACCTGAACGCGCGCTCTACCCTGTGCAAGCTCCTGTCCCTGCGCGTGATTCCCGTCGTAAATGAGAACGACACGGTCGCGATCGACGAGATCCGTTTTGGCGACAACGACACGCTCGCCGCGCTCGTGGCCAATCTGGTGGGCGCACAGCTCCTGGTCATCCTTACCGACAGGGACGGCGTATTCGACAGCGATCCGGCGCTGAATGCGAACGCGCGCCTGATCGAGTCGGTCCGCGTCGACAACCCGCTGCTCGACGAGGTCGCCGGTCCCAGCGCGGGAACGCTTGGACTGGGTGGTATGGTGACCAAGGTGAGCGCGGCCCGTCGTGCCGCGCGTTCCGGTACGACGACCATCATCGCGCCCGGATACCGGGCGGGTGTGCTGGAAGCGATACACGGGGGGGAGACCGTCGGAACCCGGCTATTGCCCGCCGAGGAGCCACTGGCGGCTCGCAAGCAGTGGCTGGCCAATCAGTTGCGCGCCTCGGGCGTCCTGCATCTCGACGACGGCGCGGTGCGTGTGTTGCAGGCCTCCGGGCGTAGTCTGCTCGCGATCGGTGTAACAGGCGCGCGCGGGGATTTCCAGCGTGGTGAGATGGTGATCTGCAAGGACCGGCACGGTCGTGAAGTCGCGCGGGGGCTGATCAACTACGGCGCCCAGGAGACACTGACCATCATGGGCAAACCCAGTGGACACATCGAGGCCCTGCTGGGCTATGTCGACGAGCCTGAATTGATCCATCGGGACAATATGGTCGTGATGGATGTTGAGCGCGGCGGGCGTTGAGGAAAGTAAGGCAGAGAGCCCCGAATAGAACCTAAAAAGGCCGATCCCATGGATCGGCTTTTCTGTATCAGCTGAATTCGGGTGTGGACTACATGGCCTTGATTTGGGCGTTCAATCGGCTCTTCTGACGTGCCGCCGTGTTTCTGTGCTGCAGACCCTTGCCAACGCTGGAATCAATAACGGGCACCGCAGCCTTGTAAGCGGCGTTTGCCTTTTCCTTGTCGCCTTCCTTTACTGCGTTCAACACCCGTTTGATGTGGGTCCTCATGCGCGACTTTTGACCGTGATTCAGGCTGCGGCGTTTTTCCGCCTGCCGGGCGCGTTTGATTGCTGAGGCGATATTTGCCAAGGGAGTGCTCCATAAAGACCTGTATCCGAAAGGCCGCGTACTATGCGAAAGTTTTTCCTCAAAGTCAACGCCCGAATCCCGCCCGCGAGACAGAATCATTTCGGGGGCTTGCCCGGACATCGGGTCTGTCCGACACTCTCCGCCCTTTTGCAGGTTTAGGCGATTTCTGTCAAATGACATACCATCCTGCTTGTCTTTTCGTCCGTCCTCTGTGTTGCGACAACCGTTGCATAGTTCGACTATGCGCCTGTTGTCGCGCCTTGATGACGAACGAAAATCCGGCACAATATGGTATGTCATTTTCCGGCAATCGCCTTAATCCGGCATTTGTCGTCGCCCATGTCAGACTGGGCAGTCTCTGGTGATTGACGGATGCCGAACGAGGGATTGCGCGAGTGAGCCGGAAACTCTTTCAATCGACGGCGGTAGTGTCCGCGATGACGATGATCTCGCGCGTTTTCGGCTACCTGCGTGACGTGGTCATCGCCATTTCCTTTGGCGCTACCGGTAGTACCGATGCCTTTTTCGTTGCTTTCCGGATCCCCAATTTTCTCAGACGCCTCTTTGCCGAAGGGGCGTTCTCGCAGGCCTTCGTCCCGGTATTTACCGAGTACAGGGAGCAACGGGATCGGGCGGATCTCCGGGACCTGATCGATCATGTCGCCGGCATCCTGACGCTGGTGCTGGGCGTGGTGACCGTGCTCGGTGTGCTTGCCGCTCCGGCCATCATCCTGGTATTCGCGCCTGGATTCGTCGGAGACGCGACCCAATTCGAACACGCCTCGGAGATGCTCCGTATCACCTTTCCCTACCTGATGTTCATCTCCCTGACGGCGCTTGCCGGGGGCATTCTGAACAGCCTGGGGCGTTTCGCGGTACCGGCATTTACGCCCGTGCTGCTCAATCTGTCCCTGATCGGCGCGGCGCTCCTGCTCGCCCCGCGCATGGAACAACCCGTCACGGCACTGGCCTGGGGAGTGCTGGTCGCGGGAGTGGCACAGCTTGCCTTTCAGGCGCCGTTCCTCTACCGGCTTGGCCTGATGCCTCGTCTGCGCATCAACCGTGCGCATGAGGGTGTGCGGCGGATCCTCAAACTGATGCTCCCGGCGCTGGTCGGCACCTCCGTGGTACAGATCAATCTGCTGTTTGACACACTGATCGCCTCGTTCCTTGCCGCGGGCAGCATCTCCTGGCTCTATTTCTCGGACCGCTTCGTGGAACTTCCGCTGGCGCTGTTCGGGGTCGCGATCGGGACGGTGATTCTGCCGAGACTGTCGCGTCAGCATTCCCGCAACACCCTACAGCGCTTCAGCGAAACGCTCGACTGGGCCTTGCGTCTGGCCCTGATCATCGCGGTTCCGGCGATGGTCGGTCTTGTGATGCTGGCGGGACCGATACTGGTGACCCTGATTCAATACAGGGCTTTCAGTTTCTCCGATACGCAAATGGCCCGGTTGAGTCTGATGGCCTATGCGGCCGGGCTGCCGGCCTTCATCCTCATCAAGGTGCTTGCACCCGGGTTCTATTCCCGCCAGGACACCCGGACACCGGTGCGCATCGGTATCATCGCGATGCTGGCGAATATGGGTCTCAACGTCCTCTTTGTCGTCCCCTGGGTCCTGCTGGGACTCCCCGGACCCCACGCGGGGCTCGCGCTGGCGACCTCGCTCTCCGCCTGCCTGAACGCGGGGCTACTGTTTCATCGCCTTCAAAAGCAGGGAACCTTCCAGCCGTCCCGTGGCTGGGCCGGTCTGGCCCGGCGTATCGCCATGGCGGCGGCGACCATGGGTGTCGTGCTGTGGTTTGCCGCACCGGCGCTGGCGGAGTGGAGTGCGTGGTCCGCCTGGGAGCGGGGACTGGTGCTCGGCATACTGATCGCGATTGGAACCGCAGCCTATCTCGCGGTGCTGTACGCGCTCGGCATTCGGCCACGACAGTTTCTGCTCGGGTGAGACGGACGACCCGGGTGGCCGGCTCCAATCGATACAACAGGTTAACGTTCCAGTAAATTCCGATATACTGAGTCACTTTGTCTTTCGGTATGGAACTGATACGAGGCCTCCACAATCTACGATCCCGTCACCGGGGCTGCGTCGCGACCATCGGAAATTTCGACGGCGTCCATCTTGGCCATCAGACCGTACTGGGCCAGTTGGCGAACAAGGGCGCCGAGCGTGGCCTTCCCACACAGGTCATTATCTTCGAGCCGTTGCCGCGTGAGTATTTCGCGGGCGCAAAGTCACCTGCCCGCCTGACACGTTTTCGCGAGAAGGTGCTGGCCCTGCAACGCTTTTCCGTCGACCGTCTCCTGTGTATGCAGTTCGACAGGAAGCTGGCCCACATGGCGCCTGATGAATTCGTGAACCGCATTCTGGTCGAAGGGCTGGCTGTGAACTACCTGGTGGTGGGTGACGACTTTCGTTACGGGAGAGGACGGGTCGGCGACTTCGGGTCCCTCGAACAGGCGGGCCGCCGGTACGGATTCGACGTGGCGCATATGCACACCTTCGAGATCGATGGGTCCAGGGTGAGCAGCACGCGAATTCGAAAGGCCCTGGAAATCGGCGACCTTTCGGCCGCGGAAAAACTGCTGGGTCGACCGTACCGGATGAGCGGCAAGGTGATGCACGGGGACAAACGCGGCCGGACGATCGGGTTTCCGACGGCCAATATTCGGCTTGCGAGGCAGGTGTCACCGGTAAACGGCGTTTACGCCGTGGAGGCGTATGGCCTGGATCGGGAGCCGCTGCCCGGGGTGGCAAACGTGGGCAGGCGCCCAACCGTGGGTGGCATCGAGCAGCGGCTCGAGGTTCACCTGTTCGATTTCGACCAGGATATTTATCAAAGACACGTCGATGTGGAGTTCCAGCGAAAATTGCGCGAGGAAATGCGGTTCGATTCGCTGGACGCCCTGACGCGCCAGATTACGGCGGATGTGGATGCCGCCAAGTCGTATTTCGGGGAACGCACCCGCCGCTGAACCCACGGTGGAGCGACATCGTTACCCGCCCTGCGGTGTGACTGTCACCCGAACTGGAAACTCACAAGAATCGTGACATGGCTGACTACAAAGACACGTTAAACCTTCCGAAGACACGATTCCCCATGCGCGGCAATCTCGCGCAACGTGAGCCCGGTATGCTGCGCCAGTGGCGCGAGAACGGAATCTACGCGAAGATCCGGGAGGCCGCGAAAGGGCGTCCGCGCTTCATTCTTCACGATGGCCCGCCGTACGCGAATGGCGATATCCACATCGGGCATGCCGTCAACAAGGTCCTCAAGGACATCATTATCAAGTCCAGGATCCTGAGCGGGTACGACGCCCCCTATGTGCCAGGCTGGGACTGCCATGGCCTGCCTATCGAACTCCAGGTGGAAAAGAAGGTTGGCAAGCCCGGGGTCAAGGTGGACCACAAGACGTTCCGGCAGGCCTGCCGTGACTTCGCGGCGCGCCAGGTCGAGCGTCAGCGCAAGGACTTCGAGCGGCTCGGCGTCCTGGGCGCATGGGAGGCGCCGTACCTGACGATGGATCCCGCGTTCGAGGCGGATATTATCCGGGCACTCGGCCGGATCATCGAGAATGGTCACCTGCAGCGTGGCGAAAAGCCCGTCTACTGGAGCGTCGGCGGCGCCTCGGCCCTCGCCGAAGCCGAGGTCGAGTATCACGACAAGCAGTCGCAGGCGATCGATGTACGCTTTGCCGCCGTGGAGCAGGAAGCATTCGCGCGGCGCTGCGAGGCACATGGGGAAGGGCGGATCTCGGTCGTCATCTGGACGACGACGCCCTGGACGCTGCCCGCGAACCGGGCGGTTTCCCTGCACCCGGATCTTGACTACGTACTCGTCCAGACCGATCTGGGTGAAGGCCCCGAGCGCCTGCTGCTGGCCGGTGACCTGCTCGAGGACGCGATGACCCGTTTCGGGGGCGACGGATACGGTGTCGTGGGTCGCTGCAAGGGGTCCTCACTCGAGATGCTCGAGCTTCGGCATCCGTTCTACGACCGCCTTGTGCCGATCATCACCGGGACCCACGTGACGGCGGATTCAGGCACCGGTGCGGTGCATACGGCACCCGGACACGGTGTCGAGGACTACGAGGTAGGACGACGCTACGACCTCGAGGTGGACAATCCCGTGGATGCGCATGGTCGCTTCATCGAGGGTACGCCACTGTTCGCGGGGCTGTCCGTGCTGAAGGCGGACCACGACGTGCTGGAGGTGTTGCGGAATCGCCGTGCGCTGGTGCACCACGAAGCCATCACCCACAGTTATCCGCATTGCTGGCGGACCAAGACTCCGATCATATTCCGGGCGACGCGCCAGTGGTTCATCAGCATGGAAAAGGCCGGGTTGCGCGACGCTGCCATAAAGGCGATTCCGCAAGTGACCTGGTTGCCGGAGTGGGGCCAGGCGCGCATCGAATCCATGCTGACCGGGCGTCCGGACTGGTGCATTTCGCGGCAGCGGACCTGGGGTGTGCCCATCGCCATCTTCGCGCACCGGGAAACGGGTGAGCCTCACCCCGAAACCCCTCGCCTGATCGAAGAGGTGGCGCTGCGTGTAGCGCGCGCGGGAATTGATGCCTGGTACGATCTCGATCCGTCCGAACTGCTGGGCGACGAGGTCGACGAGTATGAGAAGATCACCGACACCCTGGATGTCTGGTTCGATTCGGGAGTGACCCACTTCTGTGTGCTGGACCGAAGGGAAGACCTCGAGGTCCCCGCCGACCTTTACCTCGAGGGTTCCGACCAGCACCGGGGCTGGTTCCAGTCTTCACTGCTCACTTCCCTCGCGATGCGGGGCACTCCCCCGTATCGGGAATGCCTGACGCACGGGTTCACCGTGGACGCCCAGGGCCAGAAGATGTCGAAATCCCGCGGCAATGTCGTCGCGCCCCAGAAGGTTGTCAACAGCCTGGGCGCAGACGTCTTGAGACTCTGGGTGGCCGGCACCGACTACAGCGCCGAAATGGCGGTGTCCGACGAGATCCTCAAACGTGTGTCGGACGCCTATCGCAGGATTCGAAATACGGCGCGATTCCTGTTGGCCAATCTCAACGGCTTCGACCCGGCTGAGCATCTGGTTGCGCCCGAACAGATGCTGGCCCTGGACCGCTGGGCGGTGGATTCGGCCATTCACATACAGGAGTCACTGGTTCAATCCTACGACGAGTACGCCTTTCACCATGTGTTTCAGCGTCTGCACAACTACTGCACCATCGAGATGGGCGGTTTCTATCTCGATATCGTCAAGGACCGCCAGTACACCACGGGTGCCGACAGTCTGGAGCGGCGATCGGCGCAGACCGCCATGTATCACATCGTCGAGGCACTCGCACGGTGGCTGGCGCCGGTATTGAGCTTCACCGCCGAGGAAATCTGGTCCGAGATCCCCGGCGAACGCAGCGAATCCGTGCTGTTGTCCACCTGGTACGAGGGTCTGTTTCCACTTGATGATGCCTCGCGTTTTTCACAGGGGGACTGGGAGGCCCTGATCGCGGTTCGTGATGCGGTCAGCAAGGAGCTCGAGCGTCTGCGCGGGGCCGGCGACATCGGTTCGTCGCTGGACGCGGAGGTCGATATTTACTGTGACGGATCGCTCCATGCGTTGCTGGGGCGGCTGGAGGATGAGCTGCGATTCCTGCTGATCACCTCGTATGCCCGTCTGAACGGCAGGGAGACGAGCCCCGCGGGTGCCGTCGAGGCAACCCTGGGAGACGGGCAGCGTTTCGCGATCAGCGCGGGGCCGTCCGCGCACGCCAAGTGCGTGCGTTGCTGGCACCACAGAGAAGATGTGGGAGGTCACACCGGGCATCCGGAACTCTGCGGGCGCTGTATCGAGAACGTCGACGGACCGGGAGAGGTGCGAAAGTATGCTTAGGTGGCTCTGGCTCGCCGCGGCCGTCATCCTGGTGGACCAGGCCAGCAAGCAGGTGGCGCTGGCGACGCTCAGTCTCCACGAACCGGTCCCCGTGATGCCGTTGTTCAACATCACGCTGGTCTATAACAAGGGCGCGGCATTCAGCTTTCTGAGCGAGGCGGGCGGCTGGCAGCGCTGGTTCTTCAGCCTGTTGGCGATCGTCATCAGCGTACTCATCGTATTCTGGATCAAGGGTCTCCAGCGGGACCGGGCCTGGACGGCGGCGGGGCTGGCGCTGGTCCTCGGCGGGGCGCTCGGAAACCTCATGGATCGACTGGCCTACGGGTATGTTGTCGATTTCATCGACGTCTATTACGCGAACCATCACTGGCCCACGTTCAACATCGCGGATGCGGCCATCACCGTGGGCGCCGCGATCCTGATCGTCAATCAGATCTTTTTTCACAAGCCCGAACCGGAATCCCCGGACCCGGAGCGAGGTTCATGACGGATGAGGCCATCGGACCGGGTAGTCGCGTCACTTTGCATTACCGGGTGGCCATCGAGGACGGGTTTGTAGTGGAAGACACATTCGCCGGGGAACCGGAGACTATCGTCATCGGTCGCGGTGATGTACATGAATGTATCGAGCGTACCCTGAGCGGGCTGGTGGCGGGTACCCGGGAGGCGTTTGTCATTCCCCCCGAGTCCGGGTTCGGTCTGCGAGACCCGGAAGCGGTTCACAGGATGCCGCGTTTGGATTTCCCTGCCGATATCGACCTCGAACGGGGACAGATTATCGAGTTTCAGACGCCTAGTGGTGCGACGACTCCCGGGGCCGTTGTATCCATTGAAGGCGAGTTTGTCGAGGTGGACTTCAATCATCCCCTGGCGGGCCATGCGCTCCATTGCGAGGTGGAGGTACTCGCGGTTACAGCCACACACGTGATATCCGGCCAGGAGTCCGGTTGAGAGGGTTTCCTGCCTGCCCACCGGCTCTCGGGTATAATTCGTCCCATACCCAACTGGTACGTTGAAATCCAAATGAAAGTCATGCTAGCCAACCCGCGCGGATTTTGCGCCGGCGTGGATCGTGCGATCGAGATTGTCGAGCAGGCGCTCGAGATGTTCGATACACCCATCTACGTGCGCCATGAAGTCGTCCACAACAAGTTCGTCGTGGAAGACTTGAGGGAGAAGGGTGCGGTGTTCGTCGAGGAACTTGACGACGTGCCGGTGGGTGCGACGGTGATCTACAGCGCACACGGCGTATCGCGTGCGGTGCGGGAGGAAGCCGAAAAGCGGAATCTGAGGGTGTTTGACGCCACCTGTCCCCTGGTGACCAAGGTCCATCTGGAGGTCGCCCGCTATTGCGAGGAGGGGCGCGAGGCCGTTCTGGTCGGTCACGCCGGCCACCCCGAGGTGGAGGGCACCATGGGGCAGTGTACGGATGAAAATGGTGGCACGATCCACCTGGTCGAAACCGTCTTCGACGTCGATAGCCTGGAGGTGAAAAATCCCGACAGACTGGCGATCGTCACCCAGACCACGCTATCGATGGACGACACCGCGGAGGTGATCGCGTCACTCCGCAACCGTTTTCCAAAAATCGTCGGACCCCGCAAGAGTGACATCTGCTACGCGACACAGAATCGCCAGGATGCGGTGAAGGAACTCGTCGAACAGTGCGACCTGATCCTGGTCGTGGGCTCGCGAAACAGTTCCAATTCGAACCGCCTCCAGGAAATTGCATCCAAGCGCGGGGTCGAATCCTATCTGATCGACAATGCAGGCGAGATCGAGGACGCCTGGCTGGAAGGCAAGCACAATATCGGCGTGACCGCCGGCGCCTCGGCACCGGAGGTGCTGGTGGACGATGTGTTGGCCACGCTACGGGAGCGGGGCGTGGGCGATGTCGTGGAGTTCGATGGGATCCGCGAAGAGGTCGTATTCAGCCTTCCCCGGGATCTTCGCAACGGCGCGGCCTGAATGACACAGACGGTCTTGGATTCAGCCGGGGCTACCAGCAATCGGTAGCAGCAAGGGTCCCACTCACGCCCTTGACCCCTGCCTGAGTCAGGGTGAAATTTCCGCAACCGTCGGTTGCCTGGTCGTTCTGGGGGGTTGCCGTCAACGTGAATGTCGTCGCGGTGGGCGTCGCGGCTGCGACGCTGTACCACCCGTCTTCGGTCAGTTCCGGATTATTTGCATAGCCCAGCACCGTCATATCATTGGTGTAGTTGCCCATATTGGTAAACCGCCGTTCCTCCCTGGCGGCGGCCCCCAGAAGGAACGTCTTTGCCTCCGTGCGTCTCGCCTTCCTGACCTGGTCGGTGTAGGCCGGGTAGCCGATTGCGGCGAGGATCCCGATCACCGCGACCACGATCATCAGTTCGATCAGCGAAAAACCGCAAACTCGTTTTCTCATGTGCCTGCTCCCTTGGAATTGTCTGGTTTGCGGAGTTGCCCGGAAAGTGAGGTGACGGTCAGTCATCACTATGTCGGGTCAGTCGTCGTCTTCACGTTCGAGGAATTCGCGACGGACCCGCTCCGGCACCATCCACACCTCGGTGACCAGGCGCTGGCCGCCGGACTGTCGCACGTTGAACAGCACGAAGGTTCCCTCGTCGATCTGCCTTGGCAACGCCGTCGTGAGGCCTTGAGTGTAGACCCTGACATTCGGGTCCAGGTAGAACAATTCGTCACCGATCACGATTCGTCGATCGTTCAGATTGACGTCGTCAACGGTACCGCCCTGACCGAAACGGGACACCGGCGCCACGCGTTGCTGGCCCGCCCTGGTCGCCTGATTGACGGATCCGGTGTAGGACTCCGGCTGGCTCTGGCTCAACTGCGTTTCAGGATCGGTTTGTCCCGCCGTCAACGCATGAGGCAGTAGCGGCAGCAATGCCCACAAGAGCAGTTTCAGGGACGTTTTCATCGCTTACTCCTCGGAATTTCAATCTTCCGGGTCATTGTCCGGCCTGGAACTACTGCGCCGTCAGTTCTTGCCAGGACAGTCTGCCGGTGTTGGCGCTGCCGAGCGGGATAATCATGCGCTTGACCGGCTGACCGGTCGTGCCGGTCCCGGCGGTGTACTGATAGTCGCTCAGGAACCCGGATCCCGCCGGGATGCCGTGGGGGAACTTCTCCCCCGCTACGGCGTATGACGTCGAGCCCGAATCAGTCACCATGTCCGCGGCGGTGATCTTGTTGTCGCGGTTGAAGTCGAATGCGGGTACGGGTGGATTGCCGCCGTTGTTGAGATTGACGGACATGAGGTAACCCGACCCGCCGCTCGAACAGATAGAGACACTGGGTGTCAGGGTGTTGAAATACACCAGGTCGCCCCGGACGACGGCGTTGACCACGACACGCTCACCGGAGTCGGGGAGGTCGATGCGCCAGCCGTAGTTTCCGCCGCTGGGCGGTTCGGCGTAGCTGACCGCATTTGACGAAAGCACCCGGGCGTCGGCAGGGAACGCGGCGTCGGTGATGAAGGTCTGCTGCACCAGATTGCCGGTGCCGAGATTCCCCGTGCCCCCGTCCCAGATCCCGTAGAAGCTTTGCTGGGTCGTCGTAGCGTTGTCGGCTTGTGTCAGGTACTGCCCGGTACCGAAGTAGACCATCACATTGGGTGTGTTGTTGACCGTGTTCGGTACGGTATACAGCCTGGCCAGGACCGGTTTGCTGGTTATCTGTTGCGTGTCCGGACCGTCGAAGAGGGGATTCCCCGAATAGGCTACGGCCCAGCTTCCACTCGACCCGTTGGAAACGTCGAATACCCAGAGGTTGCCCTGAAGGTCGCCCGCGTAGATACGGTCGGCGTCGGAGTCGCCGTCCAGGTCGACAACGGCGGGGGAGCCCAGACCATTGCCCGAACCCCCGGCGTTGTTTCCCGTATCGAGTTTCACGTAATCGGTGGACAGGGTCCACGCGCCATCGAGACCTTCCTCGATAAAGAGGATGAACAGCTGAGCGGTGCCCGAGCCGGCGTCGTTGTAGCCGTTACCGAAGATGACCGCCCACTTGCCGTTGTTCATCATCGCAACCGTGGGCTCGCTGAAGCTGTATCCAAGGTCGGCATCGTCGGCGTCGGTGAATTCCCAGAGCGCGGTGGCGGCCGCACCGGTGGCGTCATTGGAGAAATTCGAAGGATCGGTGACGTCCAGCGCGAAAAGACCTCTGCCCCCCCCGCGCAGTGATCCTACCAGCAGTGTCCTCCAGGAGGGCGTCCCGGCCACGGTGGTCTTCACGTAGACGTCGCTGACAGCGGGTGTGTTGTCCACATAGTAGTTATGCGCGTAGGTCGCGTCGGTGAGGTGGTGCAGTCCGCCGGCGGTGAGGTTCGAATAGACCGCGTTGGGGATATACGCCATCATCTCCTGTCCGTCGCTGACCCGAAACCCGTGCAGCATGCCGTCGTTGGCGCCGACGTACAGCATGCCGTCCCTCGGGCTGGACGTCTGGGAGGCGACGAAATCCGAATACCGGGTGCCGTTCGCGGCGGGAAACGGTGCGACGTCGGGCCAGCCGAGTTGCGGGTAGCCGATGTACTGGGGTGCCGAGTGGACGACGTCACCCAGCCTGCTGTCACGTTGCCGGAAGTTGTATGTCGAGGCCGGATTTTCGTGAGTCCGGTCTCCACGAATGTATTCGATCCTGGCGATGGACTCGGCCCACGGAGAGGTGTCGTTCGTGCCGTCCGGATTCTTGATGAGATCCTGCAATTGCAGGGTTTCCATCAGCGCGGGGCTGGCGGAGGCCGTTGCAACGTCGAACAGGATGCCGTCCGTGGCGTTGGCCGAGTAGATGACCCGCTGCGCCGGGTTGGCCATCGCGTCGAGTACGTCGGCGGCGCGCCAGTCCGGCGTGGCAGAGACCTCACCGTTGGACGGGTCGAGGTCGTAGGCCAGCACGTTACCCTTCCAGCGCGCGCTGTCGAACTGGGACACGAAGACCTGCGAGTCGGTGTCCAGCGTACTCGTGTTGAAGGTTACCGCCGCCGCGCTTCCGCGCCGGTCCTCGATGGCGGCGAATGTCGACTTCAAGGCATTCGTCAACTCCTGCGGGTCCTTGGCGGAGAGAAACTGTCCGCGGCCGTTCCAGGCGGCGTGGCGCAGATCATCGATCCTTTCCGGTGATCCGTCCCAGGGGCTGGGCCAGTAGGTTCCCGACATGTTCTTGTTGGTCGGGTTCGAGGTCAGGGTGCCGTCGACGCCGAACGCAACACCGAAGGTGACCAGGTGCTGTTCGGTGTTTTCGTCCACCCCGGGGATCGCCTTCAGATTGCCCGCCAGGCTGGACAGGTCCGTCTTGTAATACTTCATGGCGACGTCGGCCACGGTGTTCTCGATGGTGTCCCTGTGCCAGTTGTCCACCCATTTGTTGGAGGTGTCTCGGTCCTGGTGGCTGACACCGGGGCTATCGCCGTTCCAGTAGCCGTCGGTCATCAGCACCGCGAAATTCTGCTGGCACTCTCCGCCCAGGGCCTGGGAGAGGATCGGACTGGCGGTGGTGAAGCCGAGGTCGGCATGGCTGTCGCTGTTCCGGTCGTCGAAATACCGGCCGGTGTTCCTGAGCAACAGGCGAAGGGGCGTGTTGCCAGTGGAATTGATCCTGAACAGATTCCGGAGCAGGGCGTCGCGGTTGGTCGTACTGGTCATGTCCTGCACGGGTGTCCCCACGCCCTCGTTGTCGTGCAGCGTGGCCACGCCCATGCGGCTACTGGAGTCCCAGATCAGTTCGGAGACCGCGCGTTTCAGCACGTATTCGCGCTTGCGGTAATAGGAGTACCAGTTGGCGTAGTTCGTTTGCCGGGCTGCCGTCAGGTTTTTTACTTCTATGAAACCGGCGGCCAGCGCGTCACTCTTTCTGTCGGAGAAGTTGTCCCCGTCCTTTCCCGATACAAATGGGCACTCACCCGAGTCGTACTCCCCGTTGCCGTTGGCGTCTTTCCACACACCGTAGACGTGGTTGCTGAGGTCGGTGTTCGATGTGCTCGAATAGGGGTTCCACCTTGCCGTGGTCAGCGTGCGGTCAACGTATGCGCTTCCGGCACTGTTCGTCCCGATCCACGGGGTATAGGTCGCATTGGGATCGTAGGCGGTTGCGTTGTAGCCGGCGCAGAGTTCCCGGTCCTCATCGGTGTTGTTCGGGGTAAAGTCCAGGTTGCCGCTGTTGGGTGCCGAAGGGTGCGCGGCCAGCGCACCGCGCGTCTTCAGGACTTCCCAGTCCATGCTGCCGGAGTCGTCCAGC
>JAYENI010000237.1:0-5847 GCA_034722015.1 Pseudomonadota bacterium | reverse complement strand
CCGTAACAGACGGCAGGCCCTGGAACGAACCGATACCAAGGTCCTCGAAATCCGCGCTCACGCCGAAACGTTCCAGCGACCGGCCATTCAGTCGAAGGACCAGCAGCACATCCCTGAGCGTGCCCTCAACCTGGCGTTCGCCCAGCAAGCCGTTCAGAAACCCGGCGACCGACCGATGACGCGAAACCAGGTTCGCCAGACCGCCGAGACTGAGAGCATCGAACTGGCCGCGAAAATTCGCGCCGCCGTCTTCGGTCTTTCGATAGGCCAGGCCGGCTTCGGTCCCGGGCATGACCTGCCCGTTGATCTCCAGGGCAATGTTCTCGAGATCGAGGCGCCAGTCGCCCGGGTCGCCGTTCCATAGCGCGTCGACGCTGAATCTGTCGATCCTTTCCGGACGCCGGTCCATCCCCGGGATCACAATCCACGGATCGACCTCTACCTCGGCCATGTCGACGCGCCCGGACATTCGTGTCGGCCGACCCTCCCGCCACTGGCTCCACAACTCGAAGGAAAGCGTGCCGTTACCTGCGCCGCGTATTCCCGGCAGCCCCAACGCTGCCGATTGTTCGACCCGCAGGGCCCTGGCACGGGCATAGATATTTCCCTGCAACGAGTGAAGGTCCAGGTTCTCGGACCGTATCTCCGCAATCAGTTCGATATCCTTTCCCAGCGCCGGAGGCAGCGCCGTATAAGCCACCACGCGATAACGTTCGTCCCGATGCAGCACCGAGATATCGACGCCCTCGAAGATATGTTCGATGCCGCTCGACTGGTCGTACCAGCTCACGCGACTGTCAAGCCACTGCAGCGTGAGGTCCGATCGTTTCAGAAGACGTGTCCGCAGCCAGGTGAGATCCCGCGTACCCCCGGCATCGAAACCCTCGAACACGATCGAACCGTCAGCCTTTCTGACGATGCCCAGGGTGCTCCCGGTTACCGCCAGCGAATCGACGACCAGCGTGCGCCGCCAGATTGACTCCAGCCAGTCGATCTTCAGGTACACCTCGCCGAACGTCAGCAGCGGTGAACCTCCCTGCTGCTCGAGGACCTGGACGTCGCGCAGAAAAACGTGGGGGGAAAAGTGCATCCACCGGGCCTCTATGGCGCCGATGGTGACGGGGTGATCAATGGTCTGGCCGAGAAACCGTGCAATCTCGCCCCGATACTCGGCGGTAGCGGGAAGGACGAGCCGGGCGATCGTGAGAAGCAGCGCGAACAGAATGATCCCGGTACTCAGAATCACCCAGCCGGCGGTACTGTACTGTAGAAGAAGACGTTTCACCTCGTCTCCACCGGTTTATCCCGCGGGACGAACAACCGCGGGCACAGCGAACTGTACAGGAAACCTTCCGGCCTCCCTGTCCAGCCTCTTTTCGTGGAAAATCTGTACCGCGGGACTCCGCTGCCCCGCGCCGCCGACATGTGCCACCCGCCTCAGATCAATACCACGTCGAACTGTTCCTGTGCATACAGGGCCTCGACCTGGAACTTGATCGGCTTGTCGATGAAGGCCTCTAGTTCCGCCAGGCTGGAGGACTCCTCGTCGAGAAGCAGGTCAACCACCTCCTGTGACGCCAGCACCAGCAACTGATTGACCTCGAACTGCCGTGCCTCGCGAAGAATCTCCCGAAACAGTTCGTAACAGACCGTCTCAGCCGTCTTGACCGACCCCCGACCACTGCAGGTGAGGCAGGGTTCGCAGAGGACGTGCTCGAGGCTTTCCCGCGTTCGCTTGCGCGTCATTTCGACCAGACCCAGGGTCGACACCTCACAGACCTGCGTCTTTGCGTGGTCCTTCTGCAATGCCGCGTCCAGCGAGCGAAGGACCTGGCTCCTGTGCTCTTCCTGGATCATATCGATGAAATCGATAATGATAATCCCGCCAAGGTTACGCAGTCGTAACTGCCTGGCAATCGCCTGGGTGGCTTCCAGGTTGGTCTTGAATGTGGTCTCTTCCAGGTTCCTGTGACCGATAAACCCGCCGGTATTCACGTCTATCGTCGTCATCGCCTCGGTCTGGTCGATGATGAGATATCCGCCGGACTTCAACTGCACCTTGCGTTGCAGTGCCTTCTGCAACTCGTCCTCGATGCCATAGAGATCGAACACCGGCCGCTCCCCGGGATAGTGGCCGACAAGTCCCTTCAGCTCGGGAACGAAGGAATCGACGAATTTCTCCACCCGGATCAGCGTCTCCCGGGAGTCGATCCGGATCTTCTCCACCTCGTCCCCGACCAGGTCCCGCAGGGTGCGAAACACCAGTTCGAGGTCGGCGTAGACCTCGGAGCCCGGCGGCGCCTGACGGGATCGCTCGTCGATCATTTCCCAGAGGGTGACGAGAAACCGCATGTCTCGCCGCAACGCGTCCTCGCTCACACCCTCGGCCGCGGTGCGCAGAATACACCCGCAGTGCGAACCGAACTCCTCCCGCAGCCGGTCGATGATTTCCCGCAGGCGCCGCCTTTCCTGCTCGTCCTCGATCCTGGACGACACGCCAACATTGTCGGCGTTGGGCATCAGCACCAGATACCGCGACGGGATGGTGACATGTGTCGTCAGCCGCGCCCCCTTGGTACCAAGCTGGTCCTTGACGACCTGAACGCAAACCTCCTGCCCCTCGTGCAGCATCTCGGAAATGGACTCGTCCTTGCGCTCGCAGTCGCGACGCTCACCCATCTCCCCGTCGATGACCTCCGGAGGTTTGCAAATATCCGCGGCATGAAGAAACGCCGCCTTTTCCAGTCCGATATCGACGAACGCGGCGTCCATCCCCGGCATGACGCGACACACCCTGCCCTTGTAGATGTTGCCCACCAGCCCCCGAAACCTGAGCCGCTCGATGCGCACCTCCTGCAAGACACCGTTTTCCACGATGGCGACGCGCGTTTCCTGCGGCGTGATGTTTATCAGGATCTCTTCACTCATTCACTGGATTCCGGTCGTTGTTCCGGCCGATGGCGCACGGAGTACCCGACGGACGGAGGTCGCATATTCATCACCAGGCCGGGGCCCCGGCAATCGCCTGCCGGGTGGAACCCTTCCGCCCGACGGCATTCCAGGCCCCCCGTCTGCTTTGCGCTTTCTGCCTGACTGGCTTGCCTACCCGCGTCGCCCACCGGTCCGTCCAAACCGGATCTTCATACCCTGAGTCTACACGCGACCACGTAACCCAGCTGAAGGACACAACGATGAGCTGCGGTTCAGGCGCTGGCGGCCGGTTCCCCGGGAGCGTTCCAGTGGGCGAGTCCCGCTTCGGTAAGGAGCCTTCCCGTCTCGAACAGCGGGAGTCCCGCCACGCCGGAAAAACTTCCGGACATCTGACGAACGAACAACGCCCCCAAACCCTGTATGCCATACGCACCGGCCTTGTCCCGGCACTCCCCGGTCGACCAGTACCATTCGCGCTCCTCGCGGCTCGTCTCCCGGAATGACACCCGGCTGGACGACAAGGCGACGCGATGCCAGCCACCTTTCACCAGGGCGACCGCGGTCAGCACGGTGTGCTCCCGGCCGGATAGTGAGGCGAGCATCTCCAGAGCATGGCGGCGCCCGGTGGGCTTACCCAGTATCGATCCGCCAAGAATGACTGCGGTGTCGGCGCCAAGTACCGGAAGCACCCCGTCACCCGCGGTGGCACGCGCCTTGTCGAGCGCCAGACGCCGGACATAGGTTTCAGCGGATTCACCGTCCTGAAGCGATTCATCCACGTGCGGTGGCCTGACATCGCAGGCGATACCGATCTGATGGAGCAGGTCCCTGCGCCGCGGAGATGCCGACGCCAGTACGATGCGCCGTCCCGCTTCCGGCATCGCGGGCATCATGCCCGGTGATAGGGATGGTGCTGGTGTATCGTCCACGCCCGATAGACCTGCTCGGCGACCAGGACGCGAACCAGGGCGTGCGGGAAAGTCAGCCTCGACAGGGACCAGTGCGCGTCGGCGCCCTGGATGCACGCTGGCGAAAGACCGTCCGCGCCGCCGACCAGCAATGAGACGTTTCGCCCATGGGCCATCCATTCATCCAGTGTCGCCGCAAACTCGCCCGTACTCCACTGTTTCCCTTTCTCGTCCAGTGCAATCCGGTAGTCCCCGCCGGGTACGGCAGCCAGCAGACGCCGGCATTCCTCATCCCTGGCGCCGCCAGGGGACCGTATGTTGCCGGTACGATTCGCGGAGACCTCGACCAGCTCCAGTGCACAGGCACGCGGCATCCTGCGTGCATACTCCTGGTATCCATCCCGAACCCAGGAGGGCGGGCGCGTTCCGATACAGACCAGTCGGATCCGCACCCTTACGCCTGGTCACCCAATTGTACAATCGCATTCGGCGCGTCCAGCGCCCACAGCTTCTCCAGATTGTAGAAATCCCGAATCCGGGGCAACATGACGTGCACGACGACATCGCAGAGATCGACGAGGATCCACTCGGACTCCCGCTCCCCCTCGACGCCGAGCGGCCTGACCCCCTCCTGGCGCGCCTTGTCGATCACGTTCTCGGCCAATGCTTTTACATGCCGGTTCGAGGTCCCGCTGGCAATGACCATGATGTCCGTGATCGAGGTCCGGTCCCTGACATCGAGCACCCGGACATCGACTGCCTTGAGCCCGTCCAGTGCTTCGATGACGATCCCCTCCAGCTTCTCTGCGTTCATAATTTGTTTCCGTCCTCACTCATCAGTTCCGCAATTCGCATCATTCCCTCGATACAGGCCGACCCTGCGGATGTACGACCAGACCGGTCCCGGGATCATATATCGCGGCTGCCCGCCCCCGCGAATGCAGGCGCGTACCGCGGTCGAAGATACCTCCTGCGGGGTGACGTCCTGCACGTACACCCCTCCCGCCGGACGCGCCAATAAATCCGCCGGGTTCTCCAGGCGCGTGCCCTCCAGGAAATCCGCGATCTCACCCTGGTTCGGCAGGGTGGCCCCGGGGCGACGCATGACGATGATATGGGCGAGCGCGGGAATGTCCTCCCAGCGATGCCAGGTGTGCAGGGAACCGAAGGCGTCGCTGCCCATGATCAGGCCCAGCGGTTCGTCGGGGCCCAGTTCCCGTCTCAGCTCCTCCAGCGTGTCGACGGTATAGGATGTCCCTTCGCGCCGAAGTTCCCGGTCATCCGCGACCAGTCCGGGAGTCCTGCCGACCACCCGGGTCAGCATGTACCAGCGCTGCTTCGGCGTGGCCTCGGGCTGGGGGCGGTGCGGTGGCACACGACAGGGCACAAACCGGATTTCCCTGAACGGAAGGGCAGCCGCCACTTCGGTGACCGGTCGGAGATGTCCGAAGTGGATGGGATCGAACGTCCCGCCAAAGATACCAATCATGCCGCCGCGGTCGGCAGGGCTGGAAGACCACACCCCGCTCCGCGCGCCGGGTTACTCGCGAATGTTGCCGTCACCGAGAACGATAAACTTCCGGGTGGTCAGACCCTCCAGCCCGACCGGGCCCCGTGCGTGCAGCTTGTCGGTGCTGATGCCGATCTCGGCCCCAAGCCCGTACTCGAACCCGTCGGCAAACCGGGTCGACGCATTGACCATCACGGAACTGGAATCGACCTCTCGCAGGAATCGCCGGGCCCGCGCGTAGTCTTCGGTCACGATACTGTCGGTGTGGTGTGATCCGTAGGTGTTGATGTGCGCCACCGCGTCATCCAGACCGTCAACGACCCGGATGGCCAGCACCGGTGCAAGATACTCCGCGCGCCAGTCATCCTCCGTGGCCTCTGCGATTCCGTGGAGGATCTTGCGCGTTCGCACGCACCCCCTCAACTCGACGCCTGCCTCGGCATAAACCGCCCCCAGACGCGGCAGGATCCGTTCAGCCACGCCATCAGCGACCAGAAG
>JAYENI010000236.1:0-5900 GCA_034722015.1 Pseudomonadota bacterium | reverse complement strand
GTTCTCGGCCTGGGTGTTGCCGTTCAGTATCCAGTCGATGTCGGTCTTTCCCTTCGAGTAGTCCACCGTGACATGACACCCGTAGCACTGCGGCGCCCAGTCCGCATGGCAGGCGTAGCACTCCAGGTTCTCCATGTGGTTGGCCACCTTGGTCATGGCGACCTTGCCGTTCAGGGTGTTCCAGCTGTCGTTTTTTGCAATGTGCTTGAGCACGGGTACCTTGAAATCCAGGCCCGAGGCCGAGTGCACGATCACCTCGTCACCCTTCTTCACGACATTGCCGAACGGATTGCCACGGGCGGTAATCAGGTAGCCGTCCTCGGGGTCGTACACCGTCCCGAAACTCATGAAGGCCGGCAGTTCCTTCGCAAGGCCGCGGGCCTTGTCGCCCAAGGCCTCCTTGAACTCCTCTCCGTAACCCAGGACCAGCTCCCAGGGGTACTTGTCCGGGGTGCCGTGACAGTCCGAGCACTCGATCTCGACCTGGGAAAGCGTGGTGCCGAAGATGTTGCCGTCCCCGTGCATGTCGATCGAGGTATGGCAGTCCTGACACAGGAGTCCGCCTTCAGGATTCCCCGGGCGGCTGGCCTGCTGATGGTGCAGGTCGTCCTTGATGTGCAGGTACTTTTTGGTGTGCAGCTTGGGCTGCTTCTTGCCGCTCTCGTTGTACGGGCTGCCGTAGGGAAACTCCATCAGACCCTGGTAGCTGACACCGATGCGTTTGCCCCGGTTGTGGCAGGAACTGCAGGTCTCGGTCGGGATTCCGGAGTAGGTCTTGTCGTGGACCGTCACCTTGGACTCCCGGGTGGCCTGCATGCGATGCACCAGCGGGTGTCCCTGCTCGTCCTTCGGGATCGTCGGGTCACCGCCCTCGTACAGCCCCTCGTTGCTGTAGGGCACGTGGCAGGAGGTGCAGCCGGCCCCCCGGAAATCTCCCCGCTTTTCGCGACCGGTGACGCCGACGTGACAGCGCTGACACTGCTGGCGCGAATAGGTGATGCCGGCGAGGTTTGGATGTTTGGGGATCTTGTTGACGTCGACCTCCGGGATCCGCTTCAACTCATCGGTAATCTGCTCGGGATGGGCGGCGACGTACTGTTTCATGTATTTCTTGTAGGCGTCGGAACCGATCGCCGGTTCGGGTCCGTCCGCGTCCTTGAGGTCGTAGTTACCCCAGATGGTCTTCATGTTGTCCTGAATGCCCCAGGACCAGAAATTACCCTGTGCCTTGCCGGCCTCGGTATTCATCAGGGACTTCTTTACAGCCTCGCTGTACCCGGCGTGACACTGCCCGCAACTGCGGTCGGCGATCCAGACGCTGCCGGGATCCGGGTAGAACGTATCCGGGCCGCCGGCTTGCTTGAGACCCTCGGGGGACCCGGCGTGTGCTTTCTCCGCGGTCGTCGCGACAGGGTTTCCGCCGTGACAGGTCACGCAGCCGCCCGGGTCCTTGTGCGAACTCGCGATGCCCTTGATGGCGTCGTTCATCGGACCATCGGAGAACTGCTCGATGCCTTCGTGACACGACAGGCATCCCTTCTCATTGGCCTGCTGTATGGAAACGGTGCCGGATTCGGCCGCGTGGACGGAGCCGGCGATCAGGATCAGGAGGAACAGTACGGGATACGCTTTCATGAGAATTCCCTGCCTGGGGTAGAGAGCAATCCGGGACTATTCGGAACATTGGCGACGCCTGGGCA
Organism: Pseudomonadota bacterium; assembly: GCA_034722015.1. Classification (GTDB taxonomy): domain Bacteria; phylum Pseudomonadota; class Gammaproteobacteria; order JAJDOJ01; family JAJDOJ01; genus JAJDOJ01. Next base: position 4,200 of record JAYENI010000236.1, on the reverse strand, counting down.
TCCAGGTGAAAGACCGCTACTTTAATTGTTCAGTACCTTCTGAATAGTGGATGTACCAGTCGCCAACTCAGGTGCTGTTAATATCTGGAGTATAGGAAAAATCTTCCTCCTTTCCGGGATTCGGAATGATCGAGCGGCGCATTACTCTGCATCCGGTGCGCTGTGAGATCTTCCGGAAGTCAGCTGGTCACATCCGCCACGTGACCGTAGCGTGCGAAAGTCCACATTCGAGGAGCTGTCGACGTGGCCTACATCGTCCCCTCCGACATCTCCCGGCTGGCCCTTGCCGGCGTGCATCGCCCGGAACTGGAGACCCTGCGCGAACTGAAATCGACCCTGTCCAACGACTACACGGTTTTCCACGGCGTGCACTGGACGCGCGAGTACCACGGCTGGACCCATTTCGGGGAGATCGACTTTGTCTTGCTCAACCGGTCCGGAAAGGTGCTTTTTATCGAACAGAAGAACGGCACACTCAGCGAAGGGTCTGGCGGACTGTCGAAGCAGTACGAGGCGGGTTCGACGAACCCGGTTCGGCAGGTCCATCGGTCCATCGAGAAGGTCCTCGGGAAGTTTCAATGGCGGCACGGGAAAAACCACCGTCTCGAGATCGACTATCTCGTCTATCTGCCCGACTATCGCGTTCGTGACCTGAACGCCGCCGGCCTGGATGCCTCCAGGATTGTCGATGCGGGGGGCAGTGAATCACTGCCCGCCCGTATTCAGAAAATTCTCGAGCCCGGTTCTGTTGTAAACGACGGTTGGCACGAGAAGGTTCATGAGTTTTTCTGTCAGACCTTTCAGATCGTTCCGGACATCCAGGCCCACCGGGACTCCCAGGAGCGAATGTTCGTACGCCAGATCGGACCCGTTGCGACGATCCTGACGGGCCTGGAAATGACGCCGTTCCGGCTGCGTTTCACCGGGACCGCGGGCAGCGGTAAGAGCCTGGTCGCCCGACACTTTTTCGCCCGGGCCTGTGACGAGGGCAAGCGCGTCCTCCTGACCTGTTTCAACCGGCCGCTCGCGATGCGTCTCAGGGACCGGGTTCCGCGCAGTGGATACGTGGACACCTTCCACGGATTCTGCGTCGAGTTCCTGAAGAGCAGGGGGCAGGTGCCCGACTTCGAAACGGCCGAAGCGGACCCGGATTTCTGGCGCAGGATTCCGGACCTGGTAACAGGCGAACGGATCCCGGAGAACTGGTTGTTCGACGCCCTGGTGGTGGACGAAGGGCAGGATTTCGAGCAGGAATGGCTGGAGATCCTTTGTCTGTTCCTACGCGACAATGCCGACATCCTCTGGCTCGAGGATCCGGAGCAGAACCTGCAGGACAAGTCTCGCGTCGAAACAGGCGAGTTCGTCGGCTTCCATTGTCCGGTGAATTATCGCAGCCCGGAGACGATCGCCCGGTTCATCCGCAACACGCTGTCCTTCGACTTCGAGTCGGGCAACGACCTGCCGGGCCTGGGTGTGGGTGTTCATTGCTATGGGGAACCGGACGAACAGCCCAAGATAGTCGCAAAGATTGTGAAGGACCTCGTTCGGCGAGGATTCTCATACGACGATATCGTGGTCGTGACCTGTCGCGGGGTTCGGCACTCGGTTTTCAGCGATCTCGGGGATGTGGGCGGAATCAGGCTGCGCCGCTTCACCGGCGAGTACGACGCGGAAGGCAACCAGATACTGACCGACGGCCAGTTGACCTTCGAAAGCATCTACCGCTTCAAGGGACAGGAAGCCCCCTCGGTCATCCTCGTGGATATCGACCCGCGCGCGGACCGTCCGGAAAGGGAGGAGCGATTGCTCTATTGCGGCATGACCCGGGCAACTGTTCGCCTGGACCTGGTCGTGCAGGTGGACAATCCGGCGAACGCCCGATTCCTGGAGGCGTAGGTGGAGCGCACGGATCGATTCTACCGTATCGATCAAATGCTCCGTGAGCGGCGGGCGACGCCGATATCGGTGCTCATCGAGGCGCTGGGTGTTTCGCGCGCCACGGTAAAGCGGGACCTCGAATACCTGCGTGACCGGCTGCACGCTCCGATCGTGTGGGACCCCAACACCCGCGGTTACCGCTACGACGAGCCAATGCCGGGATCACTGCGATATGCGTTGCCGGGGCTGTGGTTCAACGCCTCCGAGGTCCACGCGCTCCTGACCATGGAGCACCTGCTTTCACACCTTCAGCCGGGCCTGCTCGGTCCGCATATCGAGCCCTTGCGAGCGCGGATCCGGATGCTGCTGGACAGTGGCGACCACTCCGCCGCGGAGGTGGTTCGTCGCATCCATGTGTTGCAGCTGGCTTCGCGCACGGTGGAGTTGGGCCAATTCGAAGCCATCGCGACCGGTGTGCTGGGGCGCAGGCGTCTCAGGCTCGAACACTATAACCGGCGGCTCGACGAAACGATCCTTCGCGAGGTCTCGCCGCAACGCCTCGTGTACTACCGGGACAACTGGTATCTGGATGCCTGGTGCCATCTGCGCAAGGGGCTTCGCAGTTTCAGCGTGGATGCGATCCGAGCAGTGGAACCGCTGTCCGCGAGGGCCAGAAACGTCGCGGACCGGACGCTCGATGCCGAACTGGGCTCGGGATATGGCATCTTCACCGGGCAGCGTACCCGAAAGGCCGTATTGCGGTTTTCGGCGAAACGAGCCCGCTGGGTGGCGCGGGAAGCGTGGCACACGTCGCAAGAGGGACACTTCGACGACGAGGGGCGCTACGTTCTGACGCTGCCTTACTCAAAGGACACCGAGCTGATCATGGACGTACTGCGCTACGGCGCCGATGTCGAGGTGCTTCGCCCGGCAGCGCTGCGTGAAAAGGTGAGGATAAGACTGCGACTGGCGCAAGCCGTCTACGGCGACTGAAAAAAAAACTTCCGAGTGACTCATCTGGTGAGCCACTGACACTGCGACAATGTCACGTTAGTTGTCGTAAAGCCACGGAGGTGCGTATGTCAGTCGTGTCAGAAAGACTATCCCAGGTCGTACTGGGAGAACAACAGGTATACGAAAACCTGACCCTTTACCCCCTGTTGGCCGAAGGGCCATCGCAGCCGGAATACCGTCTTCTCGACGAGGCCCTCGAACTCGGGTGCGCCCGTGTGACCGAGGTTTCCGACTCGGGCAGCGTCCCGGAACTGAAGTTCGTCAACGGGTGTGACCGGCCGGTCCTGCTCCTCGACGGCGAAGAACTGGTTGGCGCCAAACAGAACCGCATCCTGAACCTGACCGTCCTCGCGCCGGCGGGCAAGACCATCGAGATCCCGGTCTCCTGCGTGGAGGCCGGCCGCTGGCGCCACGAGTCCACCGAGTTTCGCAGTGCCGGCCGCGCTCACTATGCGGCGGGCAGGGCGAGGAAGGCCGCGCAGGTGAGCCTGGCGATGCGGGGGCAGGGCGTGCGGCGCAGTGACCAGTCGGCGGTCTGGGAAGATATCTCGGCCAAGTCCGCACGGATGGAGGTACGTTCCGAAACTGGCGCGGCGGCGGCGATGTACGAGACACACCGCGCCAGTCTGGACGACTACCGGAACGCGTTTTGCCCCGTCGAGGGTCAAACGGGAGCCATGTTCGCCGTGAACGGCAGGATCGTGGGCCTGGATTTATTTGACAGCCCGGCCACGCTGTCGGCTCTGCTAAACAAACTGGTCGAGAGCTATGCCCTGGATGCACTCGATGAGGCGGGTCGGGAAGCCGCCTCTGTGGGAGCCGATGAACCGCAATCCTTTCTGAGTGCAACGTCGAACGCAGACATCGAATCGTTTCCGGCCGTGGGCGAGGGTGAAGACCTTCGCCTGCGTGGCGGGCGCCTTTCGGGTGGTGCACTGGTCAAGGACGACCGTGTGGTACACCTCTGTGTCTTTCGTGTTCCCGGCGGGGGCGAAACGCCCGACGAGCACGGCCGTCGACTGGTACGTGCTTCCATGCGCCGCAGAGCCAGGTCAAGGATATAGCGTTGGTGTGACCGTTACTGTGTTCCCACGGAGCACCGTGGGAACACACTGTGAGAAAAGTGTAGGTTGGGTTAGGTGCACATCGCCATTGCCATCGATCATTTCCACCAATGCCATACGTGCACCGTAACCCAACATTCCGTAGACATTCCCGGCCTGAATGTTGGGTTACGATGCCCCCGAATCGAGTCGCTAGACGGATAGCGTGTCGTTGTGGCGCATCTAACCCAACCTACATTTTTGC
>JAYENI010000235.1:0-23801 GCA_034722015.1 Pseudomonadota bacterium | reverse complement strand
CGCCACCCCTTCGTTGGCGTAAATCTTGGCCGGAAGCGTTGTCGTATTCGAAAATTCAAGTGTGACGTGGCCTTCCCACTCGGGTTCCAGGGGCGTGACGTTGACGATGATCCCGCATCTGGCGTATGTCGATTTCCCCAGACAGATCGTCAGCACGTTGCGCGGAATGCGAAAATACTCGACCGTACGGGCCAGCGCGAAGGAGTTGGGCGGGATGATACAGACGTCCGATTCGAGATCCACGAAGCTGTCCTCGTCGAATCCTTTCGGGTCGACGATCGCGGAATTGATATTGGTGAAAATCTTGAACTGGCTCGAGCAGCGCACATCGTATCCGTAACTGGACGTGCCATAGGACACGATGCGCCCGGCGTCGTTGTGGCGAACCTGAAGCGGCTCGAACGGCTCGATCATGCCGTGCGATTCCGCCATCCGCCTGATCCAGTTGTCCGACTTTATGCTCATTGCACGATAAGGCGATTGCCGGAAAATGGTATACCAGAATGCGCCGGATTTTCGTTCGTCTTCAAGGCGCGCCAACCGTCACATAGCTCGCTATGCTCCGGTTGCCGCAACGCCGAAGACGGGCGAAAAGACAAGCAGGCTGGTTTGTCATTTGACAGAAATCGCCTTATCCGAGCCCGGCCCGCGCGACGGATTTCACGCGCGTCTGAATAAAAGGGATCCCAGGGGAACCCGTCCGCCATCGATCGCAATCCCGGACGGCGCGGAGCAGACCGCCCCGCGCGCCAATCGACGGATTCCCGAGGCTCCCTAATTATTCTGGATGACGATCTTCGGGAACTTCGCACTGTAGTCGCGACCCTGTCCGGCCAGCTTGCCCGCCGTCTTGCGCGCGATCTCCCGGTAGATCTCGCTTACCCGGCTGTCGGGTGCGGCGATCACGGTCGGGTTACCGCTGTCGGCGTGCTCCCGGATACTCATGTCCAGCGGCAGTTGCCCGAGGACCTCGACCGAGGACTCCTTCGCCAGGCGATCGGCCCCGCCTTCCCCGAAGATCGGTTCCTCGTGACCGCAACTGCTGCAGATGTGGATGCTCATGTTCTCGACGACCCCGAGCACCGGGACCTCGACCTTCTCGAACATCTTCAGACCCTTGCGGGCATCCAGCAACGCGATGTCCTGGGGCGTGGTGACGATGACCGCGCCACTCACCGGGATCTTCTGCGCGAGCGTCAGCTGCACGTCGCCGGTGCCAGGAGGCAGGTCCACGACGAGATAGTCGAGGTTCCGCCAGTTGGTATCGTTCAGCAACTGTTCCAGCGCCTGTGTCACCATGGGTCCGCGCCAGATCATCGGCGTCTCCTCATCGATCAGGAAACCGATCGACATGGCCTGAAGGCCGAAGCCCTCCATGGGTTCGAGGCTCTTGCCATCGGTGGACTGGGGTTGCCCGGACACACCGAGCATGCGCGGCTGGCTGGGGCCGTAGATATCCGCGTCGAGGATGCCGACAATCGCACCCTCGGAGGACAGCGCAAGCGCCAGGTTCACCGCGGTGGTCGACTTTCCGACCCCGCCCTTGCCCGAGGCCACTGCGATGACGTTCTTGATGTTCTCCAGCGGCTTGAGGTTCTTCTGTACAGAGTGGGCCTCGATGTTCCACGTGACGCCGACCTCTGCGGTGCTGACGCCGTCCAGCGCCCGGAGGGTCTCCGAAATGCTTGACGCCAGCTGTTCACGGTATCCCTTGGCGGGGTACCCCAGCACGATGTCCACCTTGACCGCATCGCCCTCGATCCCGATGTTCTTGACCGACTTGCCGGCCACCAGATTCCTGCCCGTGTAGGGGTCGACCAGTGTCTTGAGGGCTTCCTCGATCCGGTCTTTCGTCAAATCCGACATACCTGACTCCTCTTTGAATCCTTACCTTTCCGTCCCCGCCCGAAACCGCCCAGACGCCGCTCCGCCACGGCGGATCGGCAATCCGACGCCGATCTGTCGAACCGGCGTCGGGTCATTGCGAGTGGAGTCTCTTGTCGGACGGATGTCCGGCGGCGGGGTGCAATCGCGCGATTATATATCAGCTCGCCTGTGCCTTAAACGACAGAATGACTGGGGAATTGGCGTGGCGTGGCGTGGCGTGGCGAGGGTCGGGGCTTGCTGATATGGTATCCGCCCCGATTCAACACAAGCACAGATTCCCAGAGCATGAACGAGACCGGGCCTAAAATGCTGGTCACCAGCGCACTGCCCTATGCCAACGGGCCAATCCATCTGGGGCACCTGGTCGAGTACGTACAGACCGACATCTGGGTCCGTTTCCACAAGATGATCGGGCGCGACTGCGTCTTCGTCTGCGCGGACGATGCCCACGGCACGCCGATCATGCTCAAGGCGCGCGAACTGGGGGAAACCCCTGAAACGCTCATCGCGCGTGTCGGCGAGGAGCACCGGCGGGATTTCGAGGATTTCCTGATCGAGTTCGACAATTACGGCTCGACACACTCGCAGGAGACGCGGCACTACGCGAATCTCATCTATGAACGCCTGAATGAAGCGGGGCACATCGCCACCCGGACCGTAGTGGACATGTACGATCCCGTGGAGGAAGCCTTCCTTCCGGACCGGTTCATCCGCGGCGCCTGTCCCCGTTGCGGCACGCAGGACCAGTACGGCGATTCCTGCGAGTCCTGCGGGGCAACCTATTCCCCTTCCGAACTCCGCGACCCGCGCTCGGCGTTGAGTGGGGCGACGCCGGTCGAACGCGAAAACCTGCACTACTTTTTCAAACTGTCGGATTTCGAGCCCTTTCTCAGGGACTGGGTATCGGGTGACCGGCTGCAGGAGCAGATCGCACACAAGCTGGACGAGTGGTTCGACGCCGGCCTGAAGGAATGGGACATCTCCCGCGACGCACCCTACTGGGGTTTCGAGATCCCCGGCGCGCCCGGCAAGTACTTCTACGTCTGGCTCGACGCGCCGATCGGCTACATGGGCAGCTTCCGGCAGTATTGCGACCGGGAGGGACTGGCATTCGGTGAGATATGGGACACCGGCGGCAACGCCGAGCTGTACCACTTCATCGGCAAGGACATCGCCTATTTCCATACCCTGTTCTGGCCCGCCATGCTCCACGGCGCGGGGTTTCGCACGCCCACCGCGGTGTGGTGTCACGGATTTCTCACCGTGGACGGGGCCAAAATGTCGAAGTCCCGGGGCACATTCATCATGGCCCGGACCTACCTGAACCACCTCGACCCCGAATACCTGCGCTATTACTTTGCCGCCAAGCTGGGGTCGGGCGTCGACGACATCGACCTCAACCTCAGGGACTTCATGGCCAGGGTAAACAGCGATCTGGTCGGCAAGGTCGTCAACATCGCCAGCCGCTGTGCGGGATTTATCGCGAAGCGCTTCGACGGGATGCTGTCGGAGGGACTTTCCGAAAACGGGTTATACGAGGCGTTTACGAGGCACGGCGATGCGATCGCGGACCACTATCGCCGGCGCGAGTACTCGCGGGCGATGCGCGAGATTATGGCGCTGGCCGACCGGGCCAACCAGTACATCGACGAAGCACAACCCTGGGTCCTGGCGAAAGACGACACACGCATGAGCGAGGTACAGGACATCTGCACGGTCGGACTGAACCTGTTCCGCGTGCTGATGACCTGGCTCAAACCGGTCCTGCCCGGCCTGGCGGAACGCTCCGAGGCCTTTCTCGGGATCGCGCCGCTGACCTGGGAGAGCCCGGCCCCCCCCCTGACGGGTCATCGGATCAACCGCTTCAAACCCCTGATGACACGCGTGGAAGAGGAGGAAATCGACGCCATGACCAAAGATTCACAGGAACACCTCGAGGCGAAGGAGCCCGTTGCCCCCGTGCCCGGGCCGCTCGGCGGAGATTCGATCAGCGACGAGATCGAATTCGCCGATTTCGCGCGTCTCGACCTGCGCGTGGCGCGCATCGTCAGGGCGGCCCATGTGGACGGTGCGGACAAGCTGCTGGCGCTGACGCTGGACATCGGCGGCGAGACGCGCAATGTTTTCGCGGGCATCAAGCAGGCCTACGATCCCTTGCAACTCGAGGGCAGATTGACGGTCATGGTGGCCAATCTCGCCCCGCGCAAGATGCGGTTCGGCGTCTCCGAGGGCATGGTGCTGGCGGCGGGGCCGGGCGGGTCGGAGATCTTTATCCTGTCACCCGACGACGGCGCGGAACCCGGCATGCGGGTGAAGTAACCGCAGGCCAACACCCCTGTCCGCCACAGGGAGACTCGGGCAAAAGGGGATTGCGGGGTTACAATCAGGGTTCGTGCCGGTAATCCGGCGTTCCCCGGGGATAGGACCGATTCGATGGCGGAATACGCCTTTATCCTGCTCAGCACCGTTCTGGTGAACAATTTCGTCCTGGTCAAGTTCCTGGGCCTGTGTCCGTTCATGGGCGTCTCGCGCAAGCTGGAAACGGCCATCGGGATGGGGCTCGCGACCACCTTCGTCCTCACGCTGTCCTCCGTATCGTCGTATATCGCGAACACCTGGCTGCTCGAGCCCCTGGGGCTGGAGTACCTGCGAACGATCACCTTCATCCTGGTGATCGCCGCGGTGGTGCAGTTCACGGAAATGGTGGTCCACAAAACCAGCCCCCTGCTGTACAACATCCTCGGAATATTCCTTCCCCTGATCACGACGAACTGCGCGGTGCTGGGGGTTGCCCTGCTGAACGTCCAGCAGTCGCACGGTTTCGTGGAGTCCGCCCTCTATGGCTTCGGGGCGGCGATCGGGTTCACCCTCGTGCTGGTGCTGTTTTCCGGAATCCGGGAACGGCTCGTGTCCGCCGATGTCCCCGAGGTCTTCAGGGGCAACGCGATCGCGCTGATCACCGCGGGCCTGATGTCGCTGGCGTTCATGGGCTTCTCCGGACTCGTCAAGGCGTGACATGGCCGAGATCCTCTACGCAACGGGCTCCATCGGCTTGCTGGCCATCGTCTTCGGCATCGTACTCGGATACGCATCGGTCAGGTTTCGGGTAGAGGGCGATCCCGTCGTGGACCGAATCGATGCCCTCCTGCCCCAGACCCAGTGCGGACAATGCGGATACGCGGGTTGCCGGCCCTACGCCGAGGCAATGGCCGCGGGCGAAGCCGAGATCAATCATTGCCCGCCGGGCGGGGAGCAGGTGATCGGTGAACTTGCCGACCTGCTGGACCGTGAGGTCGTCCCTCTGGACGAGGACAACGGCGTCCACAAGGAATATATGGTGGCCGTCATCGACGAGAGCACCTGTATCGGGTGCACGCTTTGCATTCAGGCCTGCCCCGTGGATGCGATCCTTGGCGCCGCCAAACAGATGCACACCGTCATCGTCTCCGAATGCACCGGGTGCGAACTCTGCCTGCCCCCCTGCCCTGTCGACTGCATCGCGATGGTCCGCGTGGAAAGCGATATTTTTTCCTGGAAATGGTCGGACCCGGCAGAATCCCGACGGTCCGTGACGGCACCCCGGGCGCTTTCGCAGTAAACCTTGCGCCCGACTGAAAGACGGAGCAGGGTCCCCTGGTCTATGGACAAGCCCGGGCCGGTGGGGCAGAATCCCCCAACTATCCGGAAATGTCACGGTGCGCGCGGTTCCACACCGTTCGAGGCGCGTTCGCTCCAAGATGGCAAAAATACTGCTACTGAACGGCCCCAACCTGAACCTGCTGGGTCAGCGCGAGCCGGGTCTCTACGGGGCTGATTCACTGGGTGGCGTGATCGACTCGCTGCGTCGTCATGCACACGACATGGGCCACGAACTCGCGGATTTCCAGCACAACGGGGAAGGCGAACTCGTCAGCAGAATCCACCGGGCACTGACCGAAGGGATCGACGCCATCATTTTCAACCCCGGCGCCTATACGCATACAAGCATCGCCCTGCGCGACGCGCTGCTGGGGGTCGAGATTCCCTTCATCGAGGTCCACATCTCTAACATTTACGCGCGCGAACCATTCCGGCAACGCTCCTGGCTGTCGGACATCGCACGCGGCGTCATCTCGGGTCTCGGGATCCGGGGATACCATCTGGCTTTGATTGCCATTGACGACTGGCTGAATCCACGGGGGCAATGGGATGGACATTCGCAAGATTAAGAAGCTCATCGAACTTCTCGATGAATCGGGTATAGCGGAAATCGAAATCAAGGAGGGCGAGGAATCCGTGCGCATCAGCCGGCAGGCGCCCGTGCAGGCAGTCCCCCTCGCCCCGGCGCCGGCGGCGCCTCCCGCACCCGCCGCGGAGACCGGGGAGCCCGTTGAAGACATCCCGGCAGGGCATACCATGACCTCCCCCATGGTCGGGACGTTTTACCGTTCGCCCTCGCCGGGCGCAAAATCCTTCGTCGATGTCGGCCATACCGTCGAGGTGGGCGACACGCTCTGCATCATCGAGGCAATGAAAATGCTGAACCAGATCGAATCGGACAAGGCCGGCAAGATCGTCGCGATCCTGGTGCAGAACGGACAACCGGTTGAATACGGGCAGACGCTATTCGTTATCGAGTAGGCAGCGTGGCCCGCGCGCACCCTCTACCTGGTCACCCCGACCGACTCGAGAGGCAGATGTCTCATGCTTGAAAAGGTCGTCATCGCCAATCGCGGCGAGATTGCGCTACGGATCCTGCGTGCATGCCGCGAACTCGGTATCAGGACCGTCGCGGTACATTCCGAAGCCGACCGGGACCTGATGCATGTCAGGCTCGCGGACGAGTCGGTTTGCATCGGCCCGGCACCTTCGGCGGAGAGCTATCTCAATATTCCGGCCCTCATCAGTGCCGCCGAGGTGACCGACGCGATGGCCATCCATCCGGGCTACGGGTTTCTGTCCGAGAACGCCGATTTCGCGGAACGCGTCGAATCCAGCGGGTTCATCTTCATCGGTCCGCGCGCCGAAACCATCCGCCGGATGGGCGACAAGATTTCCGCGAAAGAAGCCATGCTGGCCGCGGGCGTGCCCTGCGTGCCCGGCACCGAGGGCGAGCTGGGCAACGATCCCGACACGAACCTGCGTCTCGCCCGGGAGATCGGATTCCCGGTCATCGTCAAGGCCGCCGGGGGCGGGGGTGGACGAGGGATGCGCGTGGTCCATTCCGAAGGCGCGCTGCTGAACGCGATATCCCTGACGCGGGCCGAGGCCGCGGCGGCGTTCAACAATGACACCCTGTACATAGAGAAATTCCTGGAGAAACCGCGCCACGTGGAGTTCCAGATACTCGCCGACACGCACGGTAACGCGATCCATCTGGGCGAACGTGACTGTTCGATGCAGCGCCGTCACCAGAAGGTCGTCGAGGAGGCGCCCGCCCCGGGAATCACGGCGGCCCAACGCCGGGCCCTCGGCGAGCGGGTCACGGACGCGTGTCGACGGATCGGCTACCGGGGCGCCGGGACTTTCGAGTTCCTGTACGAAAACGGCGAGTTCTACTTCATCGAGATGAATACCCGCGTGCAGGTGGAACACCCCGTCACCGAGATGATCACCGGCGTGGACATCGTCAAGGAACAGCTGCGCATTGCCGCCGGGAAAGAACTGGCGATACGACAGGAAGACGTCAAGATGGAGGGGCACGCCATTGAGTGCCGGATCAATGCCGAGGACCCGACCAACTTCATGCCTTCGCCGGGCACCATCACGCACTTCCACAGCCCGGGAGGACCCGGGGTCCGCATGGACACCCATGTCTACAACGGTTACCGGGTCCCGCCCTATTACGATTCCATGATCGGCAAGCTGATCACCTACGGCAACGACCGTGACTCCGCGATCAACCGGATGTGTGGCGCGCTGAGCGAGATCATCGTCGACGGCATCAAGACGAATATCCAGCTGCACCGGGAGATCGTATCAGACGCCGCCTTCCGCGAGGGTGGCACCGACATCCACTATCTCGAGAAAAAACTGTCGGTGTTGACGGCCGGCATACACTAAGGCGATTTCTGTCAATTGACATACCATCCCGTTTGTCTTTTCGTCCGTCTCCTGTGTTGCGACAACCGTTCCATCGTTCGTCGATGCGCCTGGTGTCGCGCCTTGAAGACGAATAAAAATCCGGCGCAATCCAGTATGTCATTTTCCGGCAATCGCCTGATCAATGGCGGCCCACCGTGAGTGACAACCGGCCGGGCGCGAATGCGGCACCGCTCGCCACCGGGTCGTCGAACACCGATCTGGCGCTGGCCGAACTCTCGGTGACCGCGAGCTGCCTCGACAGCGAGCGGATCGAGGGGATCCTGCTCGACGCAGGTGCGATCTCCGTCACACTCTCGCCTGCCGGCGACAAACCTATCCTGGAACCCGGGCCCGGCGAGACGCCACTCTGGGAACAGATTACGCTGACGGGCCTGTTTCCCGAGGATCGGGACCTGGAAACCGTCAGGCTCGTCCTTGCCGCCGTCCTGGGACCCGCAACGACCACGTCGGTAAGTCCGGTACCCCAACGCAACTGGGTGCGCGCCTGGATGGACGGGTTCGGACCGATGCGTTTCGGGCGGCGCCTGTGGATATGCCCGCGTGGCGGCGCAATCGATCAGGATGACGCGATCATCGTGTCGCTCGATCCCGGCATGGCGTTCGGGACCGGCACGCACCCGACGACCGCGCTCTGCCTGCAATGGCTGGACGCACACCCACCCGGCGGGCTCGATGTCATCGACTACGGGTGCGGCTCCGGAGTGCTTTCCCTGGCTGCGTGCCACCTGGGGGCCTCGACGGTCGCGGCACTGGACATCGACGAGCAGGCACTGCTGGCCACCCGGGACAACGCCGCGCGCAACGCCATCACCGCGGATCGGCTGGAGACCGGCCATCCGCACGCCGCGATGCCGGGGTCGGCCGATCTGTTGCTGGCCAATATTCTGTCCGGCCCGCTGATCAGGCTGCGCCCGCTCTTCGCCTCCCTGCTGAAACCTGACGGGCGGGTCGTCCTGAGCGGCATACTTCGGGAACAGACCCACGAGGTGGTCACTGCCTACCGGCCCGAATTCTCGCTGGGCGAACCCGTGTCGAAGGACGAATGGGTCCTGGTCGAAGGCCGGTTGAACGGCTAGGAGGCTGCCGGCGAAATCTCATGTACACCCAATGCCCGGAATGTCACGCGGTCTTCGTCGTCACCTCAGAGCAACTGCGCGCTGCCGACGGCGTGGTGCGTTGCGGACAGTGCGAAAACGTATTTAACGGCCGGGAATACGTCACATTCAGAAAATCAGGGGCGGACAGGGCCCCCGGGAGCGGCGTTCGGGAATCCGAAGCGCCGACCGAAAACCCGCTGGTCGAGGAACAGACGGAATTGGCCGGCGGTGAGACGATCCGGGACCGTGGGTACCCGGCAGCGAAGGAACCGTCCCCCGGGGAGACGACACTCCCTGCGAGCGCCGAGCTGGCCCTGGAAAACGGGGAAACGCCGGCGATGTCCACGTTTGCGGAACTTTTTGTTCCGGAAATTGAGTACCCCGATGACCACGGGGCCACGCGGCTTCTCTGGGGTGCAGGCTCGATCGGTCTGGTCCTGCTGCTCGCCACACAGGTCACCTGGTTTCACCGGGACACTCTGTCAACACACCCGACAACGGGAGCCGTGATCCGCTCGCTGTGTTCACACGTCGATTGTGCCCTCGCGGTCCAGGCCGATCCTGACAAGATCATCCTGGAAAGTCGCAACGTCTATACACACCCGGACCAGCCGCAAGCACTGATGATCAGCGCGGTACTGCGCAATGATGCGGCGTTTGCCCAGCCCCCGCCAATACTCAAGGTCTCCTTCTCCGACCTGCAGGGAACGGTGCTCGCGGCACGTGTGTTCCATCCGGATGAATATCTGGCCGAAGCCGGAATCGCCGGGCGTCTGCTGGCGCCGGGAGAGTCCGCCCCGGTACGCCTGGAACTGCTCGATCCAGGCGGGCCGGCGCTGAACTTTGAAATCGAGTTTCTTTAAGGCGCGCACCCATCCGACGAGTGGCTCACCACACCTCCCTCCCCGTACTATAATTCCACTCTGCCCGGGCGCACGCCCCGCGGTCTGTTACCAAGAACGCACCGTCTTCCGTTTGATATGTACATCGGTCCCCATCACATCGGGGGACGTACGGTCCTCGCCCCGATGGCGGGTGTTACCGACCGTCCCTTTCGCATCCTTTGCCGTTCGCTGGGTGCGGCCATGACCGTGTCCGAAATGGTCACATCGGACACCAGGCTTTGGGGGACTGCCAAGAGCCGGTTGCGAATGGACCATCGAGGCGAACCAGGACCCCGAGTGGTGCAGATCGCGGGATCAGAACCCCGTGCGATGGCGGAGGCCGCCAGGATGAACGCCGATCTTGGCGCGCAGATCATCGACATCAACATGGGGTGTCCGGCAAAGAAGGTCTGCCGGGCCAATGCCGGATCCGCACTCCTGGCGAACGAAGCAGGGGTCGCGCGGATCCTCGAGGCCGTCACGGCTTGCGTATCGGTGCCCGTCACACTGAAAATGCGTACAGGTGTCGATCCCGACCATCGCAATGGTGTGCGGGTCGCCCGCATCGCGGAGTCCTCGGGCATCAGTTGTCTTGCCGTGCATGGCCGGACCCGTGCGTGCGCATTTCGCGGTTCCGCCGAATACGGGACGATCCGGGAAATAAAAAATGCCGTAAACATCCCGGTCATTGCGAATGGAGACATCGACAGTCCGCAATCCGCAAAAAGGGTCTTGGAATTCACGGGGGCTGATGCCATCATGCTCGGCCGCGCGGCACAGGGGAGGCCGTGGGTATTTCGAGAGATCGAGTACCACTTGGGAACGGGAATATTTTATAAAAATCCAACACTTGGGGAGATTCTTTCCATCATGCTCGCACATCTGGAGACGCTCTACGATTTCTATGGCGAGGCAACCGGGGTCAGGGTTGCACGCAAGCATATCAAGTGGTTTCTGTCACACCTGCCGAATGCAGGGGATCTCTGGCGGATTGTCAGCGGCCTGGAAAGCAGTACCGCCCAGTATGCCGCCCTCGCGGGACACTTCGGTAATTTCGCACATCGCGCGGGGCAGCAGGCATGAGCATCGATGCGAAAATCATCGAGTATCAGCCGCGCGAGCCCGTCGCGGAAACCCGCCCCCAGCCGCTCCACCAATCCGTGGAAATAGCGCTGAAACGGTACTTGCACCAGCTGGACGGGCAGGAGCCCGATAACCTCTACCGGATGGTGATATCGCAGGTCGAATATCCCCTCTTTCAATGCGTGTTGGAACACTGCAAGGGCAACCAGTCCAGGGCGGCGCGGGTGCTGGGCCTGAATCGCGCCACACTCAGGAAAAAGTTGAAGGAACACGGGCTGGAAATCTGACCCGTCGTGAAGCGACATGGCGACGGCACGGGACTTTGCCAACACCCGTCGTCTTCACAACCGCATAGGCGGCGAACCGGCCGCTCTCCCGACACGCGACCCTCTGCGCCATCAACCCGCCGTTCGACACCCGGCCAGATAGATGCGACCGGGATCTACCGGGTGAAGCCGTGCGAGTTCCCCGGCCACGGCCTCGACGTCGCTCGCGGTCGTCCCCCTCCCGCCGTTCCAGTGCCCGTTCACCGCCTCCGGCCAGGCGACGATGAACCCTTCTCTATCGGCAAGTTCAGCGAGACGCGATACATGGCAGGGCCAGGATCAGCGCAACCATCCAGGCGCGCGGGCCCCGAACGAGAAATTCGCTATAATCACGCGCTTTCATTCTCGGCTCCCAGGTAACAATGACTGCATCAAACCTTCGCCCTGTTCACCGGGCAATCATCAGCGTATCAGACAAGTCCGGCATCGTGGAGTTTGCCCGCGCGCTGCGGGCCCGCGGCGTCGAGATTCTTTCAACCGGGGGCACCGCCAGGCTGCTCGATGAACACGACGTGCGCGTCGTCGAGGTCGCCGAGCACACCGGTTTTCCCGAGATGATGGCCGGTCGGCTCAAGACACTGCATCCGAAGATCCACGGCGGCATCCTGGGTCGGCGGAACCTTGACGACGAGGTGATGGCGGAGAACGGCATTGCGCCGATCGACCTGGTGGTGGTGAACCTCTATCCCTTCGAACAGACCGTGGCGCGCCCGGACTGCACACTGGACGACGCCATCGAGAATATCGACATCGGCGGGCCGGCCATGGTGCGTGCCGCCGCGAAGAACCACGCCTCGGTCGGCGTCGTTGTGGACCCGTCGGACTACGTCCGCATCGTCGAGGAGATGAGCGCCAACGAGGGCGCTCTGGGGTCGGAACTCCGCCTTGACCTGGCGGTCAAGGCGTACGAGCACACGGCGCGATACGACGGCGCGATCGCGAACTATCTTGGCCAGGGGACGGGTGGCGAACCGGGCTTCCCCCACACACTGAATCTTCAGTTCGAGCGGGTACAGTCCATGCGCTACGGGGAGAATCCGCATCAGAAGGCGGCATTCTATCGCGAACGGAACCCCTCGGAGATCGCCGTCTCGACCGCACGACAGATCCAGGGCAAGGCGCTTTCCTACAACAACATCGCCGATGCGGACGCCGCGCTCGAGTGCGTCAAGCAGTTCGATGCCCCGGCCTGCGTGATCGTCAAGCACGCCAACCCCTGCGGAGTCGCAATCTCGGGAGACATCCGGACCGCCTATGACCTGGCGTTCGGGACCGACCCCACGTCCGCCTTCGGAGGCATCATCGCCTTTAACCGTCCACTCGACGGGGAGACGGCGGCGGAAATCATCGAGCGGCAGTTCGTGGAAGTGATCATCGCCCCGGAGGTTTCCGATGCGGCACGATCGGCCTGTGCCCGGAAAAAGAACGTGCGCGTTCTGGAAACCGGCGCCTGGCGCGAACCGCGCCCAGCACTCGACTTCAAGCGCGTCAGCGCCGGTCTGCTGGTTCAGGAGCGAGACCTGGGAATGGTCGGCGCAGGGCAGCTGAAGGTCGTGACTCGTCGCGAGCCTACCCCCAGCGAACTGAACGATCTGCAGTTCGCCTGGCGCGTGGCCAAATTCGTCAAATCGAATGCCATCGTCTACGCGCGGGACAACCGTACCATCGGTGTGGGGGCCGGCCAGATGAGCCGGGTCTACTCGGCAAAGGTCGCCGGCATCAAGGCCGGGGACGAGAACCTCGAGGTGAAGGGCTCGGTCATGGCGTCAGATGCCTTCTTTCCCTTCAGGGACGGCATCGATGCCGCCGCCGGGGTGGGCATCACGGCGATCATCGAACCCGGGGGCTCGATGCGGGACGAAGAGGTAATCGCCGCGGCGGACGAACACGGGATGGCCATGGTGTTTACGGGTATGAGGCACTTTCGGCACTGACCGGTCCGTCCGTAAACGATGCTGGTCGAGCGCATCGCCGATGTCGTGCTGCCACTGTTCGGCGTGGTGGCGGCGGGGTTAATATATGCCCGGCTGCGGCTACCCGACATGGAAGCGGCGAACCGGGTGAATCTGGACCTGTTCATCCCGGCCCTGGTCTTCTCGTCACTCGTCCAGCAGGATTTTGAACTTACCCGGTTCGGCCCGCTTGCCCTGGGGGCCAGCCTGATTATCGCCGTCTCGGGCGTGGCGGCCGTCGTGATATCGATCATCGGCGGTCTGCGGTTTCGAACCCTCGCTCCGCCGATGATGTTCCGCAATGCCGGAAACCTCGGTCTTCCCCTGATGACCCTCACCTTTGGGGAAGAGGCACTTCCGGCCGCGCTCGTACTGTTCCTCCTGGGAAACGTAACGCATTTCGGCATCGCGCCGCTGATTCTCGACCACCGCGCCAGGTGGTGGACGGCCCTGGCCCAACCGGCCTTGCTGGCGGCGCTGGCCGCCCTCCTGGTGATTCAGTGGGAGGTACCGGTTCCGGGTTTCATTCTCACCTCGTTCGGGATGCTCGGACAGATCGCGATCCCCCTGATGCAGTTTTCTCTCGGGGTACGGCTGTCACGAATCGATCTGGGAGGCTGGCATGTGGGACTCTTCGGGGCCTTGATCACGCCGACGGTCGGGGTCATCGCCGCCATGATCCTGGTAACGCTGATTCCCCTGCCGCCGATGCAGGCGGGTATGCTGTTTCTCTTCGGCGCCCTGCCGCCCGCGGTGCTCAATTTCCTCTTTGCCGAACAGTACCGTCAGGAACCCGCCAGGGTTGCTTCCATCGTACTGCTGGGAAACCTGTCGGCGGTGATCTGCCTGCCCCTGGCGCTGGCCTGGGTGCTACCGAGATACGGGTAGCCATCCGGGGCGACAACGTCCATTCCAGACCGTAAACTTGGGCGATTGCCGGAAAATGACATACCGGATTGCGCCGGCTTTTCGCACGTCATCAAGGCGCGACAACAGGCGCATCGTCGAACGATGGAACGGTTGTCGCAACACAGAGGACGGACGAAAAGACAAGCAGGATGGTATGTCATTTGACAGAAATCGCCTTGGTCCCTCGAGGGACATGGCCCTGAATCCGGAGACCAGCATGAAGATTCTCGTAGTGGGGGGCGGCGGACGCGAACACGCACTGGCCTGGAAACTGGCCCGGTCGCCGTTGGCGGACGTGGTGTACGTCGCGCCGGGAAATGCCGGGACGGCCCGTGAAGCCGGAGTGGAAAACGTGCCCATCGCGGTGGACGACCTCGAAGACCTGCAACGCTTCGCCCTGGAGAACGACGTCGGTCTGACCATCGTGGGACCCGAGGCGCCATTGGTCCTGGGGATCGTCGACGCGTTCCGCGAAGCGGGCCTGCCGATATTCGGACCCACACGCGCCGCTTCAAGACTGGAGGGATCGAAGTCCTTCGCCAAGGCATTTCTGGCGCGTCACGATATCCCCACCGCGGAATTCGGCAGCTTTACCGACGCGGATGAGGCAGAGTCCTATATCCGGGCCCATGGTGCCCCGATCGTGGTCAAGGCGGACGGACTCGCCGCCGGCAAGGGCGTCATACTGGCGAAGACCGTGGACGAAGCCGTTGCCGCGGCGCGCGAAATGCTCTCCGGCAACGCGTTTGGCGAGGCGGGCCAGCGGGTGGTCGTCGAATCTTTTCTGGAGGGTGAAGAGGCGAGTTTCATCTGCATGGCCGACGGGAACCACATCCTCTCCATGGCGACTTCGCAGGACCACAAGGCGCGCGACGCGGGCGATACCGGGCCGAATACCGGCGGCATGGGCGCCTACTCACCGGCACCCGTGGTCACCGCGCCAATGTACGAGCGCATCATGTCCCAGGTCGTGGAACCGACGATACGGGGGATGCGCGAGGACGGCTGTCCCTATACCGGATTTCTCTACGCAGGCCTGATGATCGCGCCCGACGGGACACCCCGGGTACTCGAGTACAACTGCCGTTTCGGAGATCCCGAGACGCAGCCGATCGTAATGCGCCTGAAATCCGACCTGGTGGAAACGACACTGGCCGCCCTGCGTGGCGAACTCGACCGCGCCGACCCGTCGTGGGACCCTCGTAGCGCACTCGGTGTCGTCATGACGGCCGGCGGTTACCCGGGCGCATATCGAACCGGCGACGTCATCTCGGGGCTGGAAGGCGCGGATGCCGCGGACATCAAGGTGTTTCACGCCGGGACCCGGGAGGACAGCGGCAACATCGTCACCAGCGGGGGGCGCGTCCTGTGCGTCACCGCTTTGGGCGACAGCGTCACGCAGGCCCGGCATCGGGCGTACGCTGCAATCGGAGACATCAAATGGCAAGACGCCTATTTTCGCCCGGACATCGGCTACCGCGCCGTCGCCAGGGAACGCGTCACGGAGACCGTCGCCTGATTCCGGCAGCAGGACTCCCGCCCATGCCAACTGACCCACTTAGGCGATTGCCGGAAAATGGCGTACCGGAATGCACCGGGTTTTCGTTCGTACTCAAGGCGCGCCAACGGAAGCCTAGCGAGCTGTGTGACAATTGGCACAACGCAGAAGACGGGCGAAAAGACAAGCAGGCTGGTGTGTCATTCGACAGAAATCGCCTTAGGTCCCCGCGGCTGACGGGAATCTGCCTGCTCTGCGCCGTACTCTCCGCCTTCGGTCCGCGTACCGGACCGGCCGCCTCGCTCCCGGATCCGCTCATCTCTATCGATCGGGCCTGGCCCGGACTCAGTTTCAACCACCCGACGGGGCTCTATCAGGCCCCGGGTGACGGCTCGCGATGGTACGTCACGGAGCAGGGCGGCAGGGTCCTGTGGTTTGATGCGCGACGCGAGGACGCACGGGCAGGCAATCCGTATCTCGACTTCAGTGACGTGGTCGATGACCGCTTCGAAGGCGGCATGCTGGGAATGGCCTTTCACCCCCGGTTCACCGCCAACCGGCAGGTCTACATCTCCTATACCGTGTCAGGCATCGAGCAGGGCGAGAACATGCAGACGCGCATCTCCCGGCTTCGGGAAGCGGACGGCAAACTCGACCCCGATAGCGAGGAGATCCTGCTACGCGTGGGCCAGCCCTGGGCGAACCACAACGGTGGGAACATCGCCTTCGGGCCGGACGGCTTGCTTTACATCGGGCTGGGGGACGGGGGCGCGGCGGGAGACCCCCACAACAACGCGCAGGACAACGCCACCCTGCTGGGCGCCATGCTGAGAATCGATGTCGACCGGGAGTCGCCCTATGCCATCCCGCCCGACAACCCCCTGGTCGGAAAACCGGGCGCGAGACCCGAGATCTATGCCTGGGGGCTGCGAAATCCGTGGCGCTGGAGCTTCGACCGCGCCGCACCCCACCCGCTCTGGGTCGCTGACGTCGGCCAGAACAGGAGGGAAGAGATCAATATCGTGGAGAAGGGCGGCAACTACGGGTGGCGATGTTACGAGGGAACGCTGGAATACGACTCACGTGATTGCGGGGATCCAGCCACGGTCACGTTCCCCGTCGACGAGTACGGACACGACGAAGGCTACTCGGTGACCGGAGGGTATGTCTACCGGGGCGAGGTGATTCCCGGACTTCGGGGCACGTACGTCTTCGGCGACTTCGGTAGTGGTACGGTCTGGGGCCTTTTCGCAGACGACACCGGCGGATACGTCAGAAAAACACTGGCAACGACGCCGCTTTCCATCGCCAGCTTCGCCGAGGATGTCAGGGGCGAGCTTCTGATCGTCGATTACGAGGAAGGCGAACTGTACCGTATCGAGCCGACCGGACACTGAGGTCCCGCCCGGTTGGGCAGGTGTTATCGGACGACGCCGGCACCTTGTGTTGCCCTTACGGCAATCCGGTTCCGTGAAAGGCAAGGCGCCACGACTGGAAGGTTCCCGTATCGCCAGGAAACCTGTCGCTGACCGTGAGCCGCCAGACGCCATCGGCGTCTTCCCCCAAGTGCCGGGCGCTGCCGAATACCCAATCGAGGTAGACCGAGCAGGCGTTGTTGGCGCAGGTGTGAAATTCGGCCAGTGTACTTTGGGCACCGGTCGGTGAGGTCAGGACGACCTCGAGATCTCCCGAATGGGTATGGTCGCCCGCGGAGAACGTCACCTCGATGAACTCGATCCGCCGGATACCCGTCCCGCTGACCGGTATGGCGTCACTCACCCCGATCGCGTTGTTGTCCGGTATGGGTCGAGACGGACGGGACACCACGGTGGTCGATGTCATCTGCGGACCGGCGTTCTCCCAGGTGCCGGCAACCTCGACCGCGGCCGCGGCATCGACGACACCGAAACCGTAGCGATGATTGAAGTGATAGGGGGGGTCCGACCCGAAATCGACCCAGCCGGGGTCCGTTTCGTCGTTCCTGCGCGCGGTCTGCGCCAGTATGAGCCGCACGTCCCGCCAGCCCAGGGCCGGGTTCGCCTCGAGCATCAGGGCGACCGTGCCCGAAACGATGGGCGCCGCCCCCGAAGTCCCACCGAAATCGCTGGTATAGTTTGTGTCCGGGAGATTCCTGGCAGAGGCCGAGGTGTTGAAGCCCAGGTCCCCCGTCTGGTCCGTGGTCACCAGTGACAGCATCCCGGGCGCGCTGACCCACAGATTCGCACCCCGCTCCGAGAAAAACGATTGTCTGCCATCGTGGTCGACGGACGCCACGGCGATGACGCCCCGGTGATTGGCATACCCATCGTAGTTGGAGTTGTCCCTCGGGGCGCCATTTCCGGCGGCCCACACATAGATGATCCCGCGCCCGCCGCGGCCGGCGGTGAGCCCGGTCCGGATACCGTTTCGCCACTCGAATGAACTGTGTCCCAGGGTTCCCTGACCGTCCGTGGGGCCCCAGCTGTTGTTCGACACGGCATTTTCCGGGGCATCCCGCGCCATCGCGTCACCCTCGTTCGCCGACGTGGATCTTTGGAGCAGGTTGTAGCCCACCAGGCCCGCCCGAGGCGCGACCCCCCTGCCCCCCCTGCCATTCAGGTCGCGCGCCGCGATCAGTCCGCCGACGGACGTGCCGTGTGCCGAGCGTCCCGGGTCCGACAATGGAGGTGCCGGTGGTGTCGGGTCCGTGCCCCCGTCGAGGTAGTTCCATCCCGCGCCCTCGACGACGTTGATCGCGAGGTCTTCGTGCGCCACCTCCAGGCCGTCGTCCACGACGACGGTCCGCACACCCTCGCCCCGAATACCTGACTTCGTCCATACCGGCAAGACGTTCACGTCCTCACCCACCGCACCGCCGCTCTGACCGCGGTTGTCCAGGTGCCACTGCAAGCCGAACAGGGGATCCTGGCCGGCGAAGGCGGCAGTAACGAAGGCATCCGCTTTCAGTGTGATGCGACAGGTGTCACTCGATCCACAGGAGGCTGCGTCCCAATTGGCGACGCCGGCACCCGTAGCGGAAGTGGCGGTCAACGTGACCACCGTTCCGTCGGCAAACGATGCCGTGCAGTCCGGCTCGCAATCGATACCGGCGGGGACGCTGGTGACCGTCCCGTTGCCGGAGACGACGACACGCAATGTTCGCTCGGGAAGGCTCTCACCGTTACCGCCGCCGTCACAGGCCGCCAGTGCCGCGACGATCAGGATCAGCGGGGGTCTCGAGGCCCGGGTTCTGCGTGGGTCGGGACTCAATCGGGTCGACGACTTCTCCCTCACCGGCGTGACCGCTCCATCCACCAGTTGGGTGTCGCCGCAATGACCTCTCCGGACTCATAGATCCGGTTCGCGGTTTCCAGGGATTCCAGCCCCGGGGGCGTATCGATGAGATAGACGTGCGGGCCGATGGGCAGACGCCTCACGACGTTGGGCGGGTAACGTATCAGCCACGCGTCGATTTCCGCGGGTGGCAGGCTGGGATCGAGGTATACGATCACACCGCCAGGCAGGGCGCGTATTGGCCCGCCGCCCGAGAGGGTATCGCGAAAAACGGGGGACGATCGCCGGGAAGAGGAAACGGACAGGCGCACCGCGACTTCGTCGGGCCGGATCGCCTGCCCGACTTTCCAGAACCGGATTCCCGCTTGTCGAACCGGCGCGGGCATCGGTGGATCGAGCCCCGGCGCCGTATCCTCGTGACCATCCGTGGTCGGGGAAGTGAATTCGGCGGAAAGATCGGCGTCGACCCATACCGTGCGCCGCAGGTCACCATCGTACCAGTACAGGGACCCTTTCAAGGTCTCGTGGGGACCGGAATTCTCGCCCCCTGGTCCCGCGACTGCCGCCATCGAAAACAACAGCCCCGCACACAGGGTCGCAGACAACCCGGGTGCGGGGCACCGATTCGATGCCTTGTTCCGTCGCCACATCACCGCATGATCCTCACGCCTTCAGACTATACGCCGCCGCGACGAATCAGTGAACCAATCCACTGGGTACGACGAATGGCCCGAGGCGGGCCACTATGCTGGCGTGGGTTCGCGGGGAAAGGCCTGGGATGGCAACCCTAGAAACCAAGGCGATTTCTGTCAAACAACATACCATCCTGCTTGTCTTTTCGTCCGTCCTCGGTGTTGCGACAACCGTTCCATCGTTCGACGATGCGCCTGTTGTCGCGCCTTGATGACGAACGATAATCCGGCGCAATCTGGTATGTCATTTTCCGGCAATCGCCTTATCGTTTCATGGAATCGAAAAAATCGTTGTTTGTCTTGTTGGACTGCAGCCTGCCAAGCAGAAATTCCATGGCCTCGATGTCGTCCATCGAGTGCAGGAACTTCCTCAGAATCCACAGTTTCTGCAATTCGTCCGGATCGGTGAGAAGTTCCTCGCGGCGGGTGCCGGAACGATTGATATTGATGGCAGGAAATACGCGTTTCTCCGCGATACGCCTGTCGAGATGGATCTCGCAGTTACCGGTGCCCTTGAATTCCTCGTAGATGACCTCGTCCATCTTGGAGCCGGTGTCGATCAGGGCCGTCGCCATAATGGTGAGGCTCCCGCCTTCCTCGATGTTACGCGCCGCACCGAAAAACCGCTTGGGTCGTTGCAGCGCGTTGGCGTCGACGCCGCCCGTCAGCACCTTGCCGGATGAAGGCACCACGGTGTTGTACGCGCGTGCAAGCCGGGTAATGGAATCGAGGAGAATCACGACGTCCGTGCGATGCTCGACGAGTCGCTTGGCCTTTTCGATGACCATCTCGGCCACCTGCACATGACGCGTCGCGGGCTCGTCGAAGGTACTCGAGATCACCTCTCCGCGAACCATGCGCTCCATCTCGGTGACTTCCTCCGGCCGCTCATCGATCAGCAGCACGATGAGGTAACACTCGGGCTGGTTGGCCGCGATACTCTGTGCAATATTCTGCAGCATGATCGTCTTGCCCGCCTTCGGCGGAGACACGATCAGACCGCGCTGCCCTCTGCCGATAGGCGCCACAATGTCGATCACCCGCGCGACGATGTCCTCGGTACTCCCGTTTCCGCGCTCCAGCCGGAGCCTTTCGTCTGCGTGCAGCGGTGTCAGGTTCTCGAACAGGACCTTGTTCTTGGCCACCTCCGGTGACTCGAAATTGATCTTGTCCATCTTGAGCATCGCGAAATACCGCTCGCCATCCTTGGGCGGCCGTATCTTTCCCGACACCGTATCGCCGGTCCGCAGTCCGAACCGCCGGATCTGGCTGGGAGACACATAGATATCGTCCGGCCCCGCCAGGTAGGAGGCGTCGCCCGAACGCAGAAAACCGAAACCGTCCTGCAGGATTTCCAGGACTCCGTCACCGAAAATATCCTCACCATTCTTCGCTCGCGCCCTCAATATTGAAAAGACGATATCCTGTTTTCGAGAGCGGGCGACGCCATCGATACCTACCGACTCGGCGATGCTGATCAGTTCAGAAGCGGGTTTCTTTTTCAGTTCGGTCAGGTTCATGGTGTTAGGGGTTGTGGCTGGAACGAAAAGGGATGGTTGTCATGAAAACACAGGGGTCACGGGACACCCTGATCGCAATTCCCGGGACGGGGCATAGCGAAACGGCAATTTCTATACGCGGCCTGCGGTGCTGGCGATCAACTCACCGGGAAGTCGACGGGTTCTTTTATTTCCGATCGGGCGTTCATCCGGGATGAATTCCGACTGGTTTCGCGTCGGTTGAAAGCAGGAGACGACGGGGCAGCGGGCCCGGCGCATCGCACCACCTGCTCGTGGCATCTCAGCGGGTCTGCACAACGGGAATCATCACTGTGAGATCCGGATAAACCGCATTATTGCGGCCACGGTTTGGCCGGGAAGACCTGTATGGGAAGGAAAATGATATTTACAGTCCTTTTAGCACCAAATACAGGATCCGTCCAGTGAGATCACGGGCAAGGCTCCGTGATCAGATGCTTTGATCCAGAAAAGCAGTCAGCTGCGATTTCGACAGGGCACCTACCTTGGTTGCCTCCACTTCGCCGCCCTTGAACAGCATCAGTGTCGGAATACCCCTGATGCCGTATTTCGGCGGGGTCGTGGGATTATCATCGATATTCAGTTTTGCGATCCGGATCTTGCCGTCGTACTCGTCCGCGATCTCGTCGAGGATCGGTGCAATCATCTTGCACGGTCCACACCACTCGGCCCAGTAATCCACCAGTACCGGCACATCGGACTGAAGTACCTCTTGCTCGAAACTTCCATCCGATACGTGAAGGATCTTCTCGCTCACCCTATAGCTCCTCGAAGCGGTGTCATGTTGGTTCCCGGGGTGGCGCAGGTTAAGCGCCCTTGGGAGAAATTACAGTAGTGACAGGATATCGATCAGGGTCGAGGCGTCTACGAATCTGCCTGAATGAACGGAAAGTCTATCTTATCCCTATTTCCAAGTCCACGCCGATAAGCGGTCATCGGCCCATGAATTCGGGTATCCTACCTGAATGAGTGATCGTTTATTGACCAAACTGAAGTTCAGTGAAATCGAACTGCCGCCAGAGGTCCAGAAAGGACTCGAAGACACCGGCTTCGAATATTGCACATCGATACAGGAAGAGGCACTGCCCCTGGCGCTGAAAGGGCAAGACGTCGCGGGGCAGGCGCAAACCGGCACCGGCAAGACCGCCGCGTTCCTGGTCGCCCTGTTCTCGATCCTGCTGCGCAATCCGCCGGGGGACAAAAGACGTCCCAATCAACCGCGCGCCATCATCATCGCACCCACCCGTGAACTCGCCGTCCAGATTTACAACGACGCAACCACGCTGGGCAAATACACCGGCCTGACGATGGGCGTGGTATACGGAGGGGAAGGCTACGTCAGCCAGCGCGACATGCTGGCGGCCGGGGTTGATGTCCTGATCGGCACACCCGGGCGCATCATCGACTATTTCAAGCAGCGTGTTTTTGATCTCAAGGCCATCCGGGTGATGGTGCTCGACGAGGCGGACCGGATGTTCGACCTCGGATTCATTCGCGACATACGCTACCTGATGCGCCGCATGCCCCTGCCCGAAAAGCGCCTCGGCATGCTCTTCTCGGCGACGCTCTCCTACCGGGTCATGGAACTTGCCTATGAGCACATGAACAACCCGCAGATGGTTCGGATCGAACCCGACCAGGTCACCACGACCAGGGTGAGGCAGGCCATCTACTACCCCTCCAACGAAGAGAAGATTCCGTTGTTGCTCGGGTTACTGAAACAGCACGATCCGAAACGCACCATGGTGTTCGTCAATACCAAGCGCACCGCCGAACGGGTCACGGCCTACCTCGAGGAAAACGAATACAAGACTGCCCTGCTCTCGGGCGACGTGCCGCAACGCAAGCGGCTGGCGCTCCTGCAGGGGTTTACGAGCGGCGAGTACCCCTTGCTGGTCGCGACGGATGTCGCCTCCCGAGGTCTGCATATCCCGGATGTCAGCCACATCGTCAATTTCGACCTCCCCCAGTCCGAAGAAGATTACGTACACCGAATCGGCCGCACCGCGCGCGCCGGCGCGGAGGGAGACGCCATCAGCTTCGCCTGCGAGGAATACGCGTTCCATCTGCCGGAGATCGAGGCATACATCGGTTACAAGATCCCGGCCGAAAGCGTGTCCCCGGACCTGTTGGTAGAGGCCCGGGTACCGCCAAGGCGGAGACGGCCGCAGCGACCCGGAGGACGTGAAGGCGCCCCCTCCGGCAGAAGACGTTCGAGCGGTGATCGCCGTCGGCGAACTGAAAACAAGCCTGTCGGAAGCCACTGATTCCCGAGATTCTCCTCTCACGCGCGTCCCACCCCGGCTTGCGTTGATCTATATCAATGAGAAGTATTATCATTTCGATTAGTCTTATTTCATAGAAACTAGCAGTCGGGGTACCGTCTCAATGACGCTGAGTGAACTCTCCCGAGGTGAGACCGCGGTCATTACCCGGATACGATCGCCGGATCCGAAGATGCGGGAAAAACTGCATGCCCGTGGTCTGTTGCCCGGTGCCGAGGTCGCATTGATGCAGGCGGGGAACCCGATCGTCGTCGGTCTCGAACACAGCCGCTGGGCGCTGAACCATGGCGAGG
>JAYENI010000234.1:0-5946 GCA_034722015.1 Pseudomonadota bacterium | reverse complement strand
GCCGGCAAGGATGACCAGATCGCGAAAGATCACCAGCGCGACCAGCCAGTAGGGCAACAGCTCGAGCCATCCCAGGCAGAGATAGATCGTCACCAGCATGACCTTGTCGGCCAGCGGATCCAGGAATGAACCCAGGCGGGTCTGCCAGCCGTAGACCTTCGCCAGAAAGCCGTCGAGTCCGTCGGTGGCCCCCATGAATGCCGCCAGGATCAAGGTAATTTCGAACTGTTGTTCGAGCAGCACCCAGGCCAGCACCGGAACCAGAGCGATGCGGGCTACCGTGATGATATTCGGGATCTGCCTCGCCTGCATTAGCGCCTCGTCCGCGGTTAACGCATTAGCCGATAACGCAGGACACGAAGTTCCTCGTACGCGACGTCGGACGCCGGAATTGCGCCCGCTGCCACCTCAACCCGTGGCGGTGCACTTGCCTCGCCGGGTATCGGCGTGCGGCCCGGATCCTGTCCGGCCCCCTCAGCGGGGCCTTCTGCAGGACCTCCAGTTTCTCCCACAACGTCAACGGGAGCCATGTCCTGGTCTGTCCCGGCGGATCGATCGGGTGGAGTCGACTCACCGTGTCGGACGAATACCGGTATGCTTGCCGTTAAAGCGCCGGAGGCGTCCGGCGGCACCTCCGCGAGTGTGGTACCGAGCGCAATCTCACCGACAAGATCACCCGGGGTGCCACGTAGCTGAAGCAGCCAGGCAGCCCGACCCGGTTCGATACGCCAGGGGCGAAATACGCTGACCCGTCCGACTCCCGAGAGGTAGCGTTGCAGCCGGGCGTAATCCCTCATGCCGCCCACCCCCTCAATCTCCAGTATGACGCGATCGGGACTCTGCGAACGGTCGAGCACGGCCAGTCGCCCACCGAGCCGGTCGGCCATTCCATCCACCCCACGCTCGACCGACTGCGCGAGGCTCGTACCCTCCGAACTCCAGTCGAGGGTCTCGGTTCCGAGATAGAGCCGCCAGTCGATCTTCCAGTAACCGTCACGGCTCCCGCGCGCGTGCCCGATCCATACCGCATCAGGACGATAGCGTGCGGACGCCTGACGCACGTTGTCGTCGAAACCACCGACCACATCGGCAACCCCGACGTGTTTCATGTCCTCGAGATCGAGCAGCGGCAACACCACGGGCACACCGCGGCGAGTCGACGCGCGCTTGAGGGTATCGGTGGCGTCTCCGGCGTCGCTCTCCCCGAGAAGCCGTCGGTCTCCCACCCTGCCGGTGACCGCCAGCCATGTCAGCACCGCTGGCCGCTCGCTGCGCCACACCGGCAGGCCGGCCTGACTCACGGCCTCTTCGAGGGCGGGACCATCGAATCGCACCCAGATCAGATAGGCGGGTTCCTCCATGCCGCTGTCCATGTAGCGAAACTGCTCGACGTAGTCACCTGCGCGCGTCAGGATCTCGTTGGCCTCGGGCCTTCGTGCCGTGTCCGTCTTTCCGGTAATCCGGACCAGCACCTCGGCAAGCGCATCCCTGAAACCCTTGTTGCGGTCCGCGTCCTCTCCGGTGGCAACGGGCACCTCGGCGTCGTAGAGCGTGTCGAGAGGAACCCCATGCACGGAGCCGGAGCACAAGACAAAGACAAGCAGCACGGCGGGCAGCCGGCGCATTCCGCAGGGCCGCGCAGCGTTACTCGGTGTCGGTTTGTCGGGCATTCTTTCGCAGTCGGGGTGTCGGGCCGGTTGCACGGTGTCCCTGCGCATCGCGCCGGAACCGGCGAGTAACATACCACATCGGCCCGGGATTCAGCAGGTGCGGCGAGGGGCAGGCAGCGTACCCCGGCGTGGTGTTTTCCGGGAACGCCCGCAATGGTTTACTCCCGCCCGGGCTGTAGCTACCATTCGCGCTCGTCCCAGCGTGCCAGATCATGTCAGAACGTCCAACCCAGCAAGACTCCCCTTCTCTCGACTACCGCGCCGCGGGTGTCGACATCGAGGCCGGCAACCGCCTGGTGGAAAGGATACGGTCCGCCGTGGACAGCACCCGACGGCCAGAGGTCCTCGGCGGGATCGGCGGGTTTGGCGGGCTCTTCGCGTTGCCGCAGGGGCGATACACCAACCCCGTACTCGTCTCGGGAACCGACGGGGTAGGCACCAAGCTCAAACTCGCGAGCGCACTGGGGCGACACGACGGCGTTGGAATCGACCTCGTTGCCATGTGCGTCAACGACATCCTGGTCCAGGGCGCCGAACCCCTGTTCTTTCTCGACTACTACGCCACCGGGAGCCTGGACGTGGAGACCGCCGCGACGGTGGTCGAGGGTATTGCCCAGGGGTGCCGCCAGGCCGGGTGTGCCCTGATTGGCGGTGAGAGCGCTGAGATGCCCGGGATGTACGCCGACGGCGACTACGATCTCGCCGGGTTCTGCGTGGGTATCGTGGAGCGCGACCGACTTCTCGACGGTTCCCGTGTCAACTCGGGAGACGTGCTCATCGGCCTCGCCTCCAGCGGGCCCCATTCGAACGGATACTCCCTGATCCGCAAGATTCTCGAAACGCGCGGCAGCGACCCTTCCACACCGCTGGGAGATGGGACGCTCGGGGAGGCCCTGCTGCAACCGACCCGAATCTACGTCGAGGCCCTGCTTCCCCTGGTCGGTGAAACCGGGTTGCACGCGCTCGCGCATATCACCGGCGGAGGCATCACGGAAAACCTGCCCAGGGTGCTGCCGAAAGGCTGCAATGCGATCGTCGATCCCGGTAGCTGGTCCCGGCCGGACGTGTTCGGCTGGATACGGGAAGCGGGGAGGATCGAGGAGGCGGAAATGCTGAAGACGTTCAACTGCGGGGTGGGCATGATCGCGGTCGTATCCGGGGACGCGGTCAACACCATCCGCTCACGTTGCGAGGATTGCGGCATCGAGTCATGGATCGTCGGAGAGGTCGTGTCGGGAGACGGCCCCTCCCGTGTGCGGTACGAATGAATTGCAGGACGGCTTTCTGATGTTCAAGCCCCGTTTCGTGACCGGTGGGCGCCGCGTCGCCCTCCAGGCGGGCGGGAAATGAACGACCCCTGCAACATTGTTGTGCTGATCTCCGGCGGCGGGAGTAACCTGCAGGCCATCATCGACGCCATAGACCACCGCCTGATCCGCGCCCGGATCACCGCCGTCATCAGCAACGAACGGGACGCCTTCGGTCTGACCCGGGCGACGAACGCCGGTATCCACACGGAAGTCGTGGACCACCGGCAGTTTCCCGACAGGGAGGCATTCGACAGGCAACTGATCGCACGAATCCACTCCTTCGCCCCCGATGTCGTGGTCCTTGCCGGCTTCATGCGCATCCTCACGCACCTCGTCGTCGACCCGCTGGCGGACCGCCTGCTCAACATCCACCCCTCGCTCCTGCCCAAATACCGAGGCCTGCACACACATCGTCGCGCCCTGGAAACCGGGGATCCGCAACACGGCTGCAGCGTACATTTCGCCACGATGGAACTGGACGGGGGGCCGGTCATACTGCAGGCGTCCGTCCCGATACATTCCGGTGACGACGAGACATCGCTAGCGGCACGCGTGCTGGAAAAGGAACATGTGGTCTACCCGCTCGCAGTGAGCTGGTTCTGCGACGGACGACTGGAACTCCGGGAAGGCAGGGTCTGGATGGACGGGGCCATGCTCGACGCCCCGTTGCGTCTGGAGAACCTCGACGATGCCGAACCGGCAAGGTTCCAAAGTTCGTCCGCGCCGGAGTGAGCTCAGACTGACGGCCCGCGGAGAAGCATCCTGTCAGGCGTTAACCTGATGTACCGTCGATTCGCCGGTGATCCAGAACGGGGAAATTACGCCTGATCGAATCGAGTTGCGCCTGGTCGATGTCGGCAACGACGACACCGGCCCCCTGCGGGACCTGCTCCATCACAGTGCCCCAGGGGTCGACCACCATGCTGTGTCCCCAGGTCTCGCGACCGTTCAGGTGATACCCGCCCTGTGCGGCGGCCACGACGTAACAGAGGTTCTCGATGGCCCGGGCGCGGATCAGGTTTTCCCAATGCGCCCTGCCGGTGATCGCCGTAAAGGCCGATGGCAGGGCAACCAGTTCCATCCCGTCGTTGAGCATGCGTCGAAACAGTTCGGGGAAGCGCAAATCGTAACAGACGGCCAGCCCGAGGCGACCAAACGGCGTGTCCGCGACGACCACGTCCCGACCGTTGAGAATGGTCTCGGACTCGTTGTAACTCTCCCCGCTGCAGAAGATCCGGACGTCAAACAAGTGCACCTTGTCGTATCGCGCCACCCGCTCGCCCTTGTCGTTGAACAACAAACAGGCCGCGTAGACCTTGTCCGGGCGGGGCGACTCGATAGGCAGTGTCCCACCGACGATCCACAGCCCGTTGCGTCGACTCTGGTCCGCCAGAAAATCCTGGATACGCCCCTCGCCATCCTTTTCCCGGATGGTCACCTTGTCCTGCTCGGACATGCCCATCAGCGCGAAGTTTTCCGGCAACACCACGAGTTCCGCACCGCGCTCCACCGCCTTTTGAATCAGACGCTCGGATTCCAGCAGGTTTGCGTCAACGTTGGGGCCGGAGGCCATCTGGACTGCTGCAACTTTTTTCATACTGGGTCGACCGGTGTTTGACGAGAGCATAGCATTTTTACCCGGAGCGCCGAAAACCGCCCGCAATGCGGTCCCGGGATCAATCTCCTTCCGTATCGTAGAGTTCGACACCGCCGGTATCGCCCAGGTTCGCGGGCCTAACCCGAACGTCGTCCCAGGGACCCGTTACCCTGAGTTCGATCCGGCTGACGCTGCTGAGGTCCGCCCCGGATCGTTTCAAAAGGCGATCGGCGACAAACACGGCCGCCCCCACGGCCGGCCCACCGATCACTGCACCTGCGATGGCCGGGCCGAGACCAAGTTGGGGTGTCACCGCCACGATCTGGTCATAGTCCCTGGCAACGAGTCCGGTACGTCCGGATATCTCGATTTCCGAGGATGGACCCTTGATCACGAGGTCGCGCGTATACAGATCTGAATCCACCAGGACGAGGTTGCCCGTTATCGAATCGAAGGCATAACCCTTCTTGAACATGTCCCTGAAATCCAGGGTAAGCCGGCGCTGCAAGACCGCGGGGTTGATAAGGCCGAGGACCCGCCCGAGCCCCGGTTCGATGTTGCGAATCCGCCCGTCCATGAGCGAAACACTGCCGCGGGCCTTCAACCCGGTGAACCCCGGCCGAAAGGGCGCACCGGGCCAGCTCGCGTTGAACTCGAGATCGGCCCTCCCTCCCTCCAGGCTGTCGTCGAGTTCGAGACGCTGGAACGCCCCGCCGAGATCCGGGCTCTCGACCTTCAGGAAAAGCGTTGTGCTCTGGCGGCCGGGACCGGGCATGCGCCAGTCTCCCGTGGCATGGGCCACAATGTTGTCCATACGCAATGCCAGATCGTGAACGTGCAGCCCATCGGTTACGCTGGAGGTCTGGAGCCGTAGCTCTCCGAGATTTCGCTCGTCCAGACGAATCTCGTCAATGCGAACCCTGAGTGGGGGTATCCTCGCCGGATTCAGCCCACCTAACGGGTTGACGGACGTTTTCGCCGCGCCCTCCGCCGCATCGGTTCCCACCGTCACGGGAACCTCGAGATAGTCGAGGTCCACACGAACCGGATGGGCGGAATTGACCTTTCCGGGTACATGAATCTTGCCCCCGGCCAGGGATGAAGTCGTTTCCACGGTCCATGCGCGGTAGCGTCGCCGGGCATCCAGCTCCAGGTCCGTAATTTGCCATTCCCCGAGCTTCAGGGCATCCAGTGTGACATCGATCTCACTGAGCTTCCCGCCAAGCATGCCTGAATCCGGGTGCGGGTGCGTCTCCGTACCGGGACTGGCGGCCTTGAAACCGGCATACCACGCCATCCAGTCGCCGATCGAGATCGACCCCGGATTACCCCGAATTCGAATCCCGTCAGACGGGAGGCTTGCGCCACC
>JAYENI010000233.1:0-5970 GCA_034722015.1 Pseudomonadota bacterium | reverse complement strand
CGGATGCTGACGGGAAGGAGGCCTCTTTCATCCAGTCTAGAGGCCTCTTCTATATGGCTGTCATGGGGGAAAACAGCTGGCCCTATGTCCAGTTCCGCGGCGGCCCGAAGGATTTTCTCAGGGTGATCGCCGATTCGACCCTGGGCTTACACCGATTTTTAGCCGCAACGGGCAGTATATCTCTGTGGTCGCTATTGACTCTGACAGGTCCGGCATTAATATTTATTAATACCGTTTTGGGCATAATAGGTCGCGTAGTCATGGGCACCGCAGTCAAGAAAACAATTTCTCTGCCTCCCGACCTTGCGGAGGAAGCGGAAAACACGGCGCGTGAAGAAGGAAAGACCCTGAGCGCTGTCATCCAGGATGCGCTTCGACTCAGCCGCAGGCAGCGCTTGACGACCGAGCTTCGTGACATTCAGGGATATTGGTCTGGTAAGGCGAAGGAAAGGGGTGTTCTCACCGAGGTCGATCTCGAAAAATTTCTCCAGGGGTGAGGGTCGTCTTTGACTCCAATGTACTGGTGGCCGCTTTGGCTTTTCCCGGAGGAAAGGCAGACCAGGCCATGGCCCGGGTCCTGGGTGGCGGCGACCAGCTCCTCGTTTCTACTCCCATCATTCTGGAGGTGCTTGGCGTACTGTCGCGAAAATTCAGTAAGGATCGTGAGCAACTCGCCCGCGTAGCCGTCTTTCTGTCGGATGTGGGAGAACACGTGGAATCAACACATCACGCAAGTCTTCTGGCCGATGAGCCCGACAATCGCATACTCGAGTGTGCCGTGTCGGGGAAGGCTGTTTCCATTGTCACAGGCGACAAGGCGATGCTCCGACAAGGACGGTAAGAGGGAATATCGATCATAACGCTGCGGGATTTTCTGGAGCGATAGCCCCGTTTCCGGGAGGGGGGCAGAACGAGGATCGCGCCAGTCAAGGGATATCAAATCCCTGCCCGCGAGATTTGGTATTCACGACCCCTGCATTACCGGTTCCAGGATTCGTATTTCCGCCCTGCCTCTGTTTTTATCTCGCTACGCCTGAGCAGCGGCCAATGATTGGGTTGGTCGCCCTCAGCAGAAGTTCATCCGCCCGTCATTGCCCCAACCCTTCCGCTCTGACGATATTTCGTTATCAGTCGCTCGATAATTCGTTAGTCACGAAATACCGTATCTCCGCGGGTTCAGAAGAAAACAAAATACTTTATAAAAAACAGTGACTTGTTATGGTTTCCGTTTTGGCATGGGTTTCGCTATGACACAGGTGACGAAACATTTCGTCGTCGATCATTCAATCCCAAAAGAGGAAACCCGATCATGTCTCTCAACCATCTATTCGTTGCCTCGATACTGATTTCTGCGGCGACGCTTCCCGGTCTCTCTCATTCAGCGCTTCCCGATCCTGGAATGGAGATCGAGAAAGGGCGCACCGCGCTGGTCGTGACCGATCCGCAGAACGACTTCCTGAGCCCGAAGGGTGTCGCCTGGGGCGTGGTCGGCAAGAACGTGACCGCGAACAACACCGTCGAGAACATCGAGACGCTGTTGAAGACCGCGAAGGCCAACAACATCCCGGTTTTCGTCTCACCGCACTACTACTACCCCCACGATCATGGCTGGCGGTTCGAGGGCGCGCTCGAAAAGCTGATGCACGACATCGGCATGTTCGATCGCAAGGATGCCCTGAGCGTTGACGGCTTCGAGGGCTCCGGCGCGGACTGGCTCAAGCGATACAAGCCCTACATCGAGGATGGCAGGACGGTCGTGACCAGTCCGCACAAGGTCTACGGACCAGAGACCAACGACCTCGTTCTGCAGCTGCGCAAGCAGGGTATCGACAAGGTCATCCTCGCCGGGATGTCGGCCAATCTCTGCACCGAGTCGCACATGCGCGAGTTGCTCGAACAGGGCTTCGAGGTCGCCGTCGTGAAGGACGCCACCGCGGCCGCGCAGGTCGAGGAAGGCGATGGGTATGCCGCGGCGCTGGTCAACTTCCGTTTCATCGCCAACACGGTTTGGACGACCGGGGAGGCCAGGCAGGCGATGGAGGGGAAATAAGCAGACATCAGGAACAAGGGGATGCCCGGACCTCTGCCCCGATCCGTAATCTCCGGGCGCTCCATCAACGAAACCCACAAAACTTGACTCATTCGAGGAGACTGCCATGAATCTGCAACAACGACTGACATCGAACGCCCACTGGTTCCTGCGGGCCGGTATCGTGAGCGTATTCCTGTATCACGGGATACTGAAGCTGATGAACCTGCAAGGCTTCGCGGACATGCTCCCCATCTCTTACGCGGAGGTTCTTCTGGTTGCCCTGGCCGAGGTGGGTGGAAGCCTGCTCATCATCCTGGGCGGATTCGGAAACGATCGCGTGTCGGATGCCCTGACGCGTGTCGGCGCGTTTCTCAACCTCCCCGTCATGATCGGCGCCGTGGCGATGGTGCACTGGGGCCGCTGGAATTTTCTACCCTCGGAGTCTCACCCGGCGGGTGGTATGGAGTTCCAGGTCGTACTGGGGCTGATCATGCTTTACATCGTCTTTACCGGCAACAAGGGGATCGGGCCGGTGGGTTCG
Organism: Pseudomonadota bacterium; assembly: GCA_034722015.1. Lineage (GTDB taxonomy): Bacteria > Pseudomonadota > Gammaproteobacteria > JAJDOJ01 > JAJDOJ01 > JAJDOJ01. Next base: position 3,397 of record JAYENI010000233.1, on the reverse strand, counting down.
AGACTGACGGGCCCTGCCGAATGCGCGTGAGCTGTGACTGATGGCGCCCGGGGCTTCCTGCAATTCAGGTTGTCCCGGGTGCGCATCGCCCCGATTTAACGAATAAGTAACTATTAATATAAACAGTATGACCTGCCGCGAGACCGTCGGCGGACAAGCACATCCGTGACGCGCCCGAATCCGGGGAGAACGAACCATGACCACAGAAGCCAACACCAGAAACGTATCGGTTCCTTCCATTGCGGAATCGTCACTCAAGGCCTCATGGTCTGCCCGGGATCTGGCGACGCAGAACCGGGCATACCGGGGAACCGGTGGCGTCAGCGCGGGAAACTCCAGTCACGGGTTCATGCCGGCATTCATGGACCAGACCACGGGAACGGCCTATCTGTCCCGGTTTGCCGATGGACGCGTCGCACCCATGCATGTGCTGGGTGGGCTTCCCGAAGCGCTGGTCACTGACCGGGACCCGAACGGTCGGATCGTGGCGGTCAAGGATTGTATCGTTGCCGGGTTTCTCCTCAGGGGTTCCTTCTACACCCGGGAGCAGGCGGCGCGGGCCGTGTCGCACCGGAACACCTGGCGGGCCGGACCCGGTGAGATCACAACGAGGACATTCTCATGATCTCTGAAATCACTTCGACGTTCCGCGACCTTTTACTCCGACGCCAACCCGGCCAGCCGCTCGCGGTCCTGACCAAGGCCGGAATCGGTGGATTGCTCGCGATCGGCGCCGTCGCCTGGCTCAGCCACGTGAGTGGCAGTCCCTTGCTGATGGCGCCATTCGGGGCGACCTGCGTACTACTGTTCTCGGTACCCAACAGCCCGCTATCCCAACCGGCCAATGTCCTGGGTGGACACGTCGTGTCGACCGCCATCGGGCTGGCGTTGCATGAGCTTCTGCCGGTGGAATGGTGGAGCCTGGGACTGGCGGTGGGCCTGTCCATCTTCACGATGGCGGCCCTGCGGGTCACACATCCGCCCGCCGGCGCGGACCCGCTGGTGGTATTTTTCGACAACCCGGGCTGGGCCTACCTCGGACTACCCGTGGCACTTGGCAGCGTGGCGCTCATCCTGATCGCGTGGATGTTCCACAGGGTGCCGCCGCGCATCGTCTATCCGATACCTGCACGGGACTGAGCGTCACGCCAGGCCGGGCGACGGTTCACACAACTCACTCCAGGAGGAAATTCACATGGCGAAGATCGAGCTGTATTCGAAGCAATGGTGTCCCTATTGCTCCATGGCAAAGGCGCTCTTGCGCAGCAAGGATCTCGACTACGAGGAGATCGACATCACCTCGGACGGCGCGGGCGAGCAGGTCATGATCGAGCGATCCCGGCGCCGGACCGTACCCCAGATCTTCATCGACGAACGTTCCGTGGGCGGGTATGACGATCTGGCGCGCCTGAACGCCACGGGTGAACTCGATCGGATCCTCGGCATCGAGTCGCCGATCGACCTGAAAACGGTCTACGACGTCGCCATCATCGGCGCCGGACCCGCCGGGATGTCGGCGGCGATCTACGCCGTCAGGAAGAACCTTTCCACGCTGATCGTAAGTTCAGACGTTGGCGGACAGCTCGGCACCACCTACGAGGTCGGCAACTATCCGGGTTTCCAGATAATCAGCGGTCCCGACCTGGTCCGTCAGTTCGAGGAACACATCGACCGCTACGGTATCGAGAAGATGGTCGGCGAGAAGATCACCGGACTGCGCTTCGACAATCGCTGCAAGACCCTCGAGACCGCCGCCGGGCGCGAGATCTGTGCCCGCACGGTCATCATCGCGACCGGGGCATACAAGCGCAGGCTCAACATCCCGGGCGAAGACGAGCTGGCGGGCAAGGGCGTCGTGTACTGTTCCACCTGTGACGGGCCGTTGTTCAAGGACATGGACATCGCGATCGTGGGCGGCGGAAACTCGGGTCTGGAGGCGGCCATCGAAATGAACGGCCTGGCCCGCAAGGTCTATCTGATTTCACGCACCGAATGGAACGGGGACCCGATCCTGCAGGACAAGGTACGCGCGGCGGAGCGTGTCGAGTCACTGGTGCATCACGATCCGGTGCATATCCACGGATCGGAGCACGTGGAGGGCCTCACCGTGACGGACCTGAAAACGGGCGAGAGCCGGAGGCTGGACGTGCGGGGTGTTTTCATCGAGATCGGACTCTATCCCAACACGGACTTCGTCCTCGACCTGCTCGATACCAACGAGAACGGTGAGATCACGGTCAACAGCCGCGGTCAGACCGGGATCAACGGCGTGTTCGCCGCGGGCGATGTCACCAACTCGCATGACAAACAGATCGTGATCGCCGCCGGCGCCGGCGCCAACGCCGCACTCGGCGCATTCGAGTATCTGGTGACCCAGCACTAACCGATGAGTTTGCGTTCCCCCCTCCCGGGCCCAGGTAGCCTGGATGAAGCGCAGCGCAATCCAGGGATTCCCACCGCTTGTTCCAGCTGTGCGTCCCGGACTACGCATGGCTCCATCCGGGCCACGGCCGTTTTCGCAACAGTCTCCCGGTAAAAGTAGCCTGGATGAAGCGCAGCGTAATCCGGGGATTCCCACCGCATGTTCCAGGTTTACGTCCCGGATTACGCAAGACTCCATCCGGGCTACGCTGCCTTTACAATTACCTCCCGGCCACAGACAGAACCGCCGTGCACAGGGGAGGTCGATAAGGTTATCGATCGGTGCTGCGCGACCTGAATTGGCCTCTCCCATTGCGCGTGAGGTACGCTTGTGTCGGATGCGAGACCGACGAACGGTCGGGATTCCCCATGCCGTGATCCAAGGGCCTGTTGAGCGTTTCCCGATCCGAGGTTCCACAAGGCGCGGCTGGTTTTTTCTGCGAGGGGTTGTTCAACCATGGGCTGGTTTTCGACACTATTGACCGGGGCAACCGTCCGCGATGACGGGCGCATCAACGAGGCGGAGATCGCCAGGGCCATCGAGATGGTCGTGGAGCACACCGATCCGCGCCTTCGAATGGTGAGTGGATACAGGCGCAAGCTGCGCAAGCCGGTGATCCGCTCCCTGCTGTATCTGAACCAGGTGGCTGAACGCATCCCGGGTCCGGTCGAGGTCAACCGCAAGGCCTTTGGGGCCGACCACCGGGTCAACGCCCTGTTCGCCTCGGTAGACGCCATGCGCGACGTGTTCAGCCTCAGCGACACGGTCCGCCAGTACCTCGATTCCCACCCCGGGTGCGAGACGTTCTACGGCTCGCTGGGCATGGTCCGGGACGAGAAGGGCGTGTTCGGGATGGAAACGATCAACGGCATCCTGCGCAAGGGGGTCGCCCAGGTGGCGGTGAACTATTCCGGGCACTGGGTCGGCGTCGCGGGAGACGATCTGGCGCAGATCAGGGATCTGGCCAAATGGCGC
>JAYENI010000232.1:0-23908 GCA_034722015.1 Pseudomonadota bacterium | reverse complement strand
AGGAGGGCGTGGTACCCGGCGGCGGTGTCGCCCTGATTCGCGCCCGTGCTGGTATCGTCGACCTCACGGGTGACAACCATGATCAGGACGTCGGTATTGATATCGCACGTCGCGCCCTGGAAGAACCCTTGCGGCAGATTGTCGGCAATGCCGGGCAGGAAGCGTCGGTCATCCTGGCAAAGGTGGAAGAGGCGGAGGCGAACTTCGGTTACAACGCCGCGACCGAGGAATTCGGCGAGATGATCGAAATGGGTATCCTCGATCCCACCAAGGTCACGCGTACCGCGCTCCAGAACGCCGCGTCGGTGGCTGGACTCATGATCACCACCCAGGCCATGGTCGCGGAAATGCCCAGGAAGGACGAGCCGATGCCGGCTGGTGGCGACATGGGTGGCATGGGTGGCATGGGCGGCATGGGCGGCATGGGCGGCATGATGTGATGTAGAGCCCTCGAGGCGCAGTCCACACGCCTTGTCGCTACGAGAAGCCTCGCCAAAAGCGAGGCTTCTTTTTTTTGGGTTAATATCAACAGATTGGGTCCCGCCCGAGCGTTAAACAATAATGCTGACGAATTCCCTGTTTACCAGTTCCGAGGATCACCACAAGCCTCACCTGAGCGCGGCGGACATGCAGGCCGTCGACAGGGAACGCATGAAACTCCTGTGTGGTCAGGGCGCGACCGCCCTGGTGATCAGCCTGATGGTCGTCATGGTCGTGGCGGTTGCGCTCCAGGGTGTCGTCGATTCGCGCTGGGTGACCGCCTGGGTCGGCGCCCACGTTTTCCTGACCTTCATGCGTCTGGTGCTTATCGCCAGGTTCCGCCGCCGTGAGCAGACCGGACTGGAGAACCTCAGGCCCTGGGTCTACGCCTACCTCGCGGGTGCGGCGCTCGCCGGCCTGCTCTGGTCTTCGGTCGGGCTGGTGCTGGATCCGCAATGGCCTGAGCTCAAGCTGGTCATGATGTACATCGTGCTCACCGGCATCATGGCCGGGGCGATCGCATCCAACGCGATCGTCTACCCCGTGTTCCTTGCGTTTTCGCTGCCAATCATGGGGGCCGTTGCGGGCTGGCCCCTGTTTCAGGGGTCGTATGAATACACCGTATTCGGTCTCATGGTCGCCCTGCTCTGCGCCTTCTATCTGGTCGTGGCCTACCGCTATAACAGGGCCATCAAGGCCATCGTGGTGGTTCGTCTCCATAACAAGGACCTTGCCGAGACCCTCGGTAAACGCAACGACGAGATCCGTGCGGAAATGCTCGAGCGCAAGCGGGCGGAAAACGTCCTGCAGCGTGAGCGTCAGCTGTTTCTCGGAGGGCCTGTCGTGGCCTTTCGTTGCCGCGCGACCGATAGCTGGCCTATCGAGTACATCAGCCCGAACGTCATACAGTTCGGACTCAATTTCGAAACGCTCATCGAGGAGGCCGCCCCGCTTCAGGAACTGATCCACCCCGCTGACCGTGACCTTGTGAGCGAGACGATAGTGCGGGCGTCTTCCGAGAGCGGGGGGCCGTTCAATGAGGTCGATTGTCGCCTGTCGCTGGATGGCTCGAAGGAGTACTGGGTCCATTGCTACTACATTCCGCAGTACGACGGGAGTGGCGATGTCACGCATTTCGACGGATATCTGCTGGACATCACGGGTCTCAAGGCGACCGAGCAGGCCCTGGCCAGGGAGAAAGAACGTGCGCAGGTGACGCTGCATTCGATCGGTGACGCCGTGATCACCACGGATCCCAACGGTTTTGTTGAGAGCATGAATCCCGTTGCCGAGGACCTTACCGGCTGGAACAAGGCCGACGCGCGCTCCAGGCCTGTGGGAATTATCTACCAGGTCAGCGACGAGAAAAGCGGGGATTCAATCGATAACCCGCTCGAGACCTGCCTCACGGCGGAAGGGCCATGGATCAAGAGCAGTCACCTGGTGCTGCACCGCAAGGATGGCGATTCGCTGCCGATTCGACAGACCGTTGCCGCGATCAGGCCGGATCAGGAAAAGAAGCCTGTCGGTGCGACGATTGTGTTTCACGACATGTCCGAAACCCGCTCCATGGCCAGGCAACTGGAGTATCACGCGAGTCACGATGCGCTGACCGGACTGATCAACCGGCGCGAATTCGAGTCGCGACTGGACCACGGGTTGCTTACCGCACGGGAGGAAAACAAGCAGCACATCTGCATGTACCTGGATCTCGACCAGTTCAAGATCGTCAACGATACCTGCGGTCACGTTGCGGGCGACGAGCTGTTACGCCAGCTATCCGGCATGCTGCAGGGACAGCTTCGTGGTTCCGACACCCTTGCGCGCCTGGGCGGTGACGAATTCGGCGTGCTGCTCGAGGGCTGTTCCATCGAGGAGGGGAGCCGGATAGCCAACAAGATCCGTGCCCTGGTCAGGGAGCACCGGTTCGTGTGGGAGGACAAGACCTTCGAGATTGGCGTCAGTATCGGTATCGTTTCCATCGACGAAGAAAGTATCGACATCGCCACGGTGCTGAGCCAGGCCGACGTGGCGTGCTATGCCGCGAAAGACCTCGGTCGCAACCGGATCCACGTCTACGAGGAAAGCGACGAGGACATGTCCCGTCGCCACGATGAAATCAAGCGCGTTTCGCAGATCACCCGAGCGCTGGAAGAGGACCGCCTGGAACTCTACTATCAGGAAATCCGGCCGCTCGAACATGCCCCGAGCGAAGATTTTCACATCGAGATCCTCGTGCGCATGCTCGATGAGAGCGGCGGCCTGATCAGGCCCGACGCCTTCCTGCCTGCCGCCGAGCGGTACAACCTGATGCCCGCAGTCGATCGCTGGGTCGTGCGAACGACCTTCGAATGGTACAGCCGGCACGCCGAAGGTATGACAACGCAATGCGTGATCAATCTCTCGGGAACGACACTGAGCGACAAGGATTTCCTGGATTTCGTTCGAGCACAGTTTCGCGAGAAAAAGATCCCCCCGTCATCGATCTGCTTCGAGATCACCGAGACTGCGGCGATCTCCAACCTGAGCGCGGCCACGGAGTTCATGGGGCAACTCAAGGAATTCGGTTGTAAATTTTCACTGGACGATTTCGGCAGCGGACTGAGTTCATTCGCCTATCTCAAGTCACTACCGGTGGACTATCTCAAGATCGATGGCGGATTCGTGCGCGATATGCTGACCGATCCCGTGGACCTCACGATGGTTTCGGCGATCAACGAGGTGGGTCAGTCCATGGGCTTGCAGACGATTGCCGAGTATGCCGAGAGTGAACGTATCGTCCGGGAGCTGAGCCGTCTGGCGGTGGACTACGCGCAAGGATACGGGGTGGCCAGGCCCAAGCCGTTGCGCCTGCTGAAACTGAACCCCGGCCGCAGCAGGACCGGGCGCTTCAGCACCAGAGGATACCGCAAGTAGTCCAACCGGCGCCCGGTTGAGGCGTACCTGCGACCGTTCCTCACATCCCCAGCATTTCCTTCAGGTTGGCAAGATGGGCCTTTCCCGCTTCCCTGGCCTCGGTGCTGTCGGGCGAGGCCGGTCGACGCTCCCATTCCAGATGCGAAGCTGGCAATTCCGACAGAAAACGGCTGGGTTCGCAGTCGACGCGTTCCCCCTGTCTCGGGCGAGTGGTCGCGTAGGTGAATGTGAGGTCTTTCTGCGCGCGTGTAATGCCCACGTACGCCAGTCTCCGTTCTTCCTCCAGGCCGGTCCCTTCCAGGTTGCCGTGGTGCGGCAGCAGATTCTCTTCCATCCCCGCGAGCCACACGTGGGGAAATTCGAGTCCCTTGGCGGCATGGAGCGTCATGAGTTGCACCGCATCGCGTTTTTTCCCATCGTCGTTGCGGTCCAGCAAATCCATCAGCACCACGTGGGACACAAGCCCCTCCAGAGTCGCGGCGTCGGGGTCACGCCGTACGATCCGGTCGAGCCATTCCAGTAACTCACCGACGTTCGCGCAACGACTCTCGGCGGCTGCGGTACTCGCCGATGTGTCCCTGAGCCAGTCCATGTAACCGAGCTCATCGACCACTTCCCGGGCCACCCTCGAGGGGTCCCTGTCCGGGGCCCGCCGCGCAAAGTCGCACACCCATTCCGCGAAGCGGGAGAGCCGGAGCCTTGCCTGTTCCGACAGGCTGTTCCCCAGCCCCATCTCGTTGCACGCATTGAGCATCGAGATGCCCCGGTCCCCGGCATAGCGGGCCGTCTTCTCCAGCGTCGATGCGCCAATCTGACGTCGTGGGGTATTGACAACACGCAGGAAAGCCGGGTTGTCGTCCGGGTTGGCCAGCAATCTTAGGTAGGCAAGGATATCCTTGATCTCGGCGCGCTCGAAGAAAGACGTGCCGCCGCTGACCCGGTAGGGGACGCTGCTTTCCCGCAGGGCGCGTTCCAGGGGACGAGACTGGTGATTGCCCCGATATAACACCGCGTAATCGCTATGATTGTCCCGATGGCGAAACCGCAAGCGGATAATCTCCGATACGATCCTGTCGGCCTCGTGATCGGGGTCCTTGCACGGCAGCACCCGCAATGGCCCCCCAGGGCCCTGGTCACTCCAGAGTCGCTTGGTAAACAGATGCGGATTGGAGGCGATGAGCCGGTTCGCGGATTGCAGGATCCTCTCGGTCGATCGGTAATTCTGTTCAAGCTTTACGACGGCCAGCGTCGGAAAATCCCTGCTCAGCTGGGCAAGGTTTTCCGGTCTCGCGCCTCTCCAGGCGTAGATGGACTGGTCGTCGTCGCCGACGACGGTGAGGCCGTTATCCTGACCGACCAGCAACCGCATCAGTCCATACTGCGCGCCGTTCGTGTCCTGGTACTCATCGATCAGCAGGTGCCTGACCCGCCCCTGCCACCGTTCCCTCAGGGCGTCGTCCCGGCGAAGCATGTCGGCGGGCAGATTGACGAGGTCGTCGAAATCGACCGCGTTGTATGCCCGGAGTTGACGTTGATAGCGCGCGTAGAGCCGGGCGTGCAGGGTGGTGATCTCGTCTTCGGCGCAACCCGCCACGTCCTGCGGGGACATCGGTGTGTTCTTCCATGCGCTGATGGCGGACCGCGCCGCGGCAACGGTATCGGCATCCTGCCGGGCTTCAACCAGTTCCCTCAACAGATTCTCGCTGTCCTGGGCATCCAGTACGGAGAAACCGGAGCGCAATCCCGGGGCCTTCAGTTCGCTGCGGAGAAACCCGAGCCCGAAGGCGTGGAAAGTGGACACCGTCAGGCCGCGCGTCTTGCCCTGCCCGAGTAGATCTCCCACCCGATCGCGCATCTCCCTGGCGGCCTTGTTGGTGAAGGTGAAGGCAAACACGGAACCGGGCCTGAAATCGCATTCCTCAATCAGCCAGGCGATTTTGCGCGTGATGACGCGCGTCTTTCCGCTACCCGCGCCGGCGAGGACAAGCAGCGGCGAGCCGAGATGTTTGACAGCCTCTCGCTGCCGGGGATTGAGTGAATTTTGGGGGGGCATGGGGGCCGCGTATTTTAGCCTGTCCGCGCCTCCTGTATACCCCGACATTCCGTCGATGTGGCGGGTGACTGTCTACTGCTATGATGGCGGGATGCGCGGTGCATCTCATTCCTGTCTCCCGCTTCCCGGCTCGGCGCAGCGCGGTTCCGGTGTGTCGGCGACGAATGTCCCGGGGGGGGCAGCTACCCATCGCCTGATTGGCGGGTGAACGTCGATACGGAAAACGGTCTGCTGGACGTGGCCCGCCAGGTCTCTTCCCCGAATTGTGACGACAGGCCTCCGGGTGTCGTGCCGGAATTGATCGTTCTGCACAATATCAGCCTGCCGCCGGGAGAGTTTGGCGGTCCGTGGATCGAGTCCCTGTTTCTGAATACGCTGGATCCTGGAGATCACCCGTTTTTCGCCGGGATCGTCAGGTTGCGGGTGTCCGCCCATCTGTTGGTTGAACGAAGCGGAAACCTGGTCCAGTTTGTTCCGTTCCATCGGCGGGCGTGGCACGCGGGGGTGTCGTCTTACCAGGGAAGGGAGGCCTGCAACGACTTTACGATCGGCATCGAGCTGGAGGGCGCCGATGATGCGCCGTACGATCCGCGCCAGTATGCGGTCCTGGCCGCCGCTATCGAAGCACTGACCACTGCATATCCCACATTGAGCAGCGGGAGGATACGGGGACACGAGCACATCGCCTCCGGGAGAAAGACCGATCCCGGTCCGTGGTTCGACTGGTCCTGGTTGCGCATGATGCTCGAGGCGAGGGATTCGGTGGGGAGATCGGGCTAGCGCCAACGGTACGTGCCTCGGCGAATCCGCCCTGGGGTATTCGATCCGAGGGACGCCGTGAATCCGTCCTTGGAGGCTCGACTGCAGCATCCATGCTGCAGACACCCTCGTATCGAATACCCCGGGACAGCTTCAGATTCCGCGCAGTTCCGTTATGTAGGCGCCACTGTGGCTAGCCAGAGGCTGTTTCCCGCACCAGCTCGCGCAGCCGGGGGACCTCGAGACCAGCCTTGTTGGCTAAGGCGATGGCGCGGTCCAGCCTCGCAGGGGCGCTGCGGCCCATGCAAAGGTGGTCCGGATCGCCTTCGAAGGCGGTCAGCATGGCCCGGGTGAGACGTTCGCGGTCCAGGGTCTTCCCGGTGAGCCATTCCTGCAAGTCGAGAATGTCTGAACCCACCGCGCGTGCGAAGGGCTCGTGATCCCGCCACAATGCTTCCACGGTACCGCCGGTCTTCAGGCCGCAGAGGTTGGCGGTCAGTATGTAGAGGTTTTTGCGTACCAGTTCGAATAGCAGCTCGTTCGGGTCCGAAAGGATTTCCGTGGGGATGTCGATACTGCCAAGCGCGGCGGACAGCAGACTGGCGTGCGGACCGAAAACCGGGGACGGCACGATCGACCGGGCCTCGGCCCCCTTCTTCTTCTCGAACCAGACCGAGATCACCGTCGGTTCCTCGAGGTCGTGAGCCAGCCAGTCGCGCGGCAACAGTTCGTTCTGCAGGAGGGCGATGCGATCCCGCCAGCGGGTCGGCATACCCGCCAGGACCTTCTCGAGGTCTGCCTCCGCGACGGCGACCAGCACCATTTCCGGAGCGGGGACCAGGGCGGCGGCCGTTTCGAGAGAATCTCCCCGAACGACGGGAAAAACAGGGTATCCCGTACGGAGCAGGCTGCGGGCGAATACCCCGCCCATCTCTCCGATTCCAACGATGACTACCGCCTTGTCCATTTGATTGTCTCCACATGAAGTCCCGCGGGATTCTGACTGAAGGGGTGAATTTTTGCCCCCTTTCACTGGCTAGGACTGTCCGAGGATGGGGTTCGTCGCGAGGCTTTTCCGCAGTAGCACTTCCATTCTCGGACAGGCATCCTGGACAGGATGCCATTGCGGTTCCGCTACCGGGCTCACCCTCTGTCAGGGGGACGGATGTCTGATTTCCTGGGCCGGCCCACCTGGAACCACCGTTGGGCGACCGAGTCGCTCCCAGTGGTTTCCGCGATATTCCTCGATGGGCCTGAACCTTGTCTTGTAGTCCATCTTGTCGTGTCCGGAGATCCAGTATCCCAGGTAGACCCACGGCTGGCCCCTGCGCCTGGCCTGCTCGATCTGCCATAGCACGGCCAGGGTCCCGATACCGCGTCTGGACTCGGCCGGGTCGAACCAGGTATAGACCGCCGAGATGCCGCGCGGGACGAGGTCGCACACCGCGACGCCCACCAGGCGGTCCTCGTCACGAAACTCCACCAGCAGGGTTTCGGCCCAATCGCAGAACAGAAACCTGCGATAGTCCTCGGCCTGCGGGTTGTCCATGCCGCCGCCGGGGTGCCGCACGTGCTGATAGGCCCGATAGAGGGCGAAGTGCTCATCCTCGAAGGTCGGGGCCTTCGGGATCGTTCTCAGCCCTGCGTTGAGCCTGAGGTTCCTTCGCTGGCTGCGCGATGGCGTGAATGCGCTCGCGGGAACGCGCACGGGAATACAGGCATCGCACCCGGGGCACCGTGGCCGGTACACGTGGTCTCCGCTACGCCGAAACCCGATATCGAGCAGCTCTCCGTAGATCTGCGGAGTCAGGGTTGCCGTGGGGTCAACGACGGTATTCGACGCCTCGCGCCCGCTGAAGTAGCCACACTCGAATGCAGGTGTCAGAAATAACTTCAGTGATCCGGGCTCAGTCATTGCTGCGATGTATCATCGTGGGGTGTCTGTGACTTTTCGGACAGCCTGCTAGAATTCACCGGCCGCCGACAGGGAGGTGGTCCAATTATTAGATACATGACGGAATCCATGGTGCCGCGTAAAAATTCCATCGACCTGCTCAAGTCGGCCCTCGCCGAAAGAATCCTTCTGCTCGATGGCGCCATGGGGACCATGATCCAGCGTTACCGGCTCGAGGAGGCGGACTTTCGGGGTGAACGGTTCGCGGACTGGTCCAGCGACCTCAAGGGTAACAACGACCTGCTGGTCCTGACCCGCCCCGACATCATTCGGGAGATTCACGGCGCGTATCTGGCCGCCGGGGCCGATATTCTGGAGACGAACACGTTCAATGCCAACCGGATCTCCATGGCCGACTACTGCATGGAGGCGCTGTCGCGGGAGATGAACGTGGCGGCCGCGCACCTGGCCCGAACGGAGGCCGACCGGTGCGCGGAGGAAACCGGGCGGCCCCGGTTCGTGGCGGGTGTGCTCGGGCCGACCAATCGCACGGCATCCCTCTCTCCGGACGTGAACGATCCGGGGTTTCGCAATGTCGATTTCGACACCCTGAGGACGGCCTATGCGGAGTCGATCCGAGGTCTGATCGAGGGCGGTGTGGATATCCTGCTGATCGAGACCATTTTCGACACGCTGAACGCGAAGGCAGCGGTGCACGCGATCCTGCAGGTTTTCGAGGAAGACCGGGTGAAACTGCCGGTCATGATTTCCGGCACGATCACCGACGCATCGGGGCGCACGCTCTCCGGTCAGGTGACCGAGGCTTTCTACAATTCCCTGCGACACGCCGAACCCCTCTCCATCGGTCTGAATTGTGCCCTGGGACCGGACCTGTTGCGTCCCTACGTTGCGGAGGTATCGCGCGTCGCCGAGTGTCACGTCAACGTGCACCCGAATGCCGGCCTGCCCAACGAGTTCGGCGAGTACGACCTTAGCGCCGAAGAGATGGCCGTGCAGATCGGTGAGTGGGCCGAATCGGGTTTCCTGAACATCGTCGGCGGTTGCTGTGGCACGACACCCGCCCACATCGAGGCCATTGCCCGGGCGGTCGCCGACAAGGCCCCGCGCGCCCTTCCGAAACTTCCCGTCGAATGCCGTCTTTCGGGACTCGAGCCCTGTAATATCGGCGCGGATTCGCTGTTCGTCAACATTGGCGAACGCGCCAACGTAACGGGTTCCGCGCGCTTCAAGCGCCTGATCCTGGATGGCGACTACGAGAGCGCCCTGAGTATCTGCAAGGCGCAGGTGGCCAACGGCGCGCAGATCGTCGACGTCAACATGGACGAGGGCATGCTCGACGGCGTGGCGGCAATGACCCGATTCCTCAATCTCGTGGCCTCCGAACCGGACATCGCGCGCGTCCCGGTCATGATCGATTCCTCCAAGTGGGAGATCCTCGAGGCGGGGATGCAGTGCGAACAGGGCAAGCCGATCGTGAACTCGATATCGCTGAAGGAAGGCGAGGAAAAGTTTATCGAGCAGGCGCGGGCCTGTCGCGGATACGGGGCGGCGGTCATCGTGATGGCGTTCGATGAGACGGGGCAGGCGGATACCCAGGATCGCAAGGTCGAGATCTGCGCGCGCGCCTATCGCATTCTAACGGAAGTGGTCGGTTTTCCGTCCGAGGACATCATCTTCGACCCCAACATCTTTGCCGTGGCCACCGGAATCGAGGAGCACAACAACTACGGCGTGGACTTCATCGAGGCGGCGCGCCGCATCAAGGCCAGACTGCCGCACGCGCTGGTCTCCGGCGGGGTATCGAACGTCTCGTTCTCGTTCCGGGGCAACAATCCGGTGCGCGAGGCGATCCACGCCGTTTTTCTCTACCACGCGATCGCCGCGGGGCTGGACATGGGAATCGTCAACGCCGGACAACTGGCCGTCTACGACGAGTTGCCGGAGGAACTGCGGGATGCGGTCGAGGATGTGGTGCTGAATCACCGCGACGATGCGACTGAACGCCTGCTGGAACTGGCGCCGAAATACCGGGGGGACGGTTCAGGACCGTCTGTGGTCGAGGACCAGGCGTGGCGCGGGTACCCCGTGGAGAAACGCCTCGAGCACGCACTGGTCAAGGGGATCACCGAATACATCGAGGCGGATACCGAAGAGGCCCGACTGGCCACGACTCGTCCGATCGACGTCATCGAAGGGCCGCTCATGAACGGCATGAACGTCGTCGGTGACCTGTTTGGCGCGGGGAAGATGTTTCTCCCCCAGGTCGTCAAGAGCGCGCGCGTGATGAAGAAATCCGTGGCCAATCTCCTGCCATATCTGGACGACGAGAAGGACAGCTGCGCAACGCACTCCGCCGGCAAGATCCTGATGGCGACCGTCAAGGGGGACGTACACGATATCGGCAAGAATATCGTCGGGGTGGTGTTGCAGTGCAACGGTTACGAGGTCCTCGACCTCGGTGTGATGGTGCCGGCGGATAAAATCCTCGAGGCCGCACGCCGTGAGAACTGCGACATCATCGGGCTGTCGGGCCTTATCACGCCTTCTCTGGACGAGATGGTGAACGTGGCGAAAGAGATGGAGCGACAGGGATTCGAGATTCCCCTGCTGATCGGTGGCGCCACGACCTCGAGGATCCACACCGCGGTGAAGATCGCGCCGGGCTATTCCACGCCAGTCGTGTATGTGGCCGACGCCTCCCGGGCCGTGGGTGTGGCCGCTCATCTCCTGGGCAGCGACTCGAAGGAACGCTACGCGGCCGAGGTTCGCGAGGAATACGCCGGGTTGCGTCGACAGCGCGAGCAGGGAGAGACGATCCGTACGTTCAGTACGCTGGAGCAGGCCCGGGCGAACAAGTTGCGAACCGATTGGGGACGCTACGCGCCTCCGTCCCCCGGGTTTCTCGGGGTGAGAGTCTTCGACGATTATCCACTGGACGAACTGGTCGAGCGTATCGACTGGACGCCGTTTTTCACGGCCTGGGAACTGGCCGGCAAGTATCCCCGAATTCTCGAGGATGCGGTCGTCGGTGAGGAGGCGAAACAGCTTTTCGAGGACGCCCGTGCCATGCTGCGGCGGATTGTCGACGAGAGGTGGCTGACCGCTCGTGCGATCGTCGGCTTCTTCCCGGCCAATAGTGTGGAGGACGATGATATCGAGGTCTACGATGTCGACGACGGCAGGAAGGTGCGTGCTGTGCTGCATCACATCCGCCAGCAGATGCAGCGTCGCACGGACAAGCCGAATTACTCGCTGGCGGATTTCGTGGCGCCCGCGGATTCGGCCGTGAAGGACTACATCGGGGCCTTCGCGGTGACGGCCGGGATCGGGATCGATGAGCACGTTCGCCGTTTCGAGGCCGACCACGATGACTACCAGGCGATCATGCTCAAGGCGCTGGCAGACCGTCTGGCCGAGGCCCTGGCCGAGCGGATGCACGAGCGCGTGCGCAGTGAATTCTGGGGCTATGCTCCGGGCGAGCAGCTGGAAAATTCGGAACTGATCTCCGAGAAATATCGAGGGATACGACCCGCGCCGGGTTATCCGGCGTGTCCGGACCATACGGAAAAGGGAGCACTTTGGGACCTGCTCAGGCCCGACGAGGCCATCGGACTGGAGATCACCGAGCACTTCGCCATGCTGCCCACGGCCGCGGTTTCCGGCTGGTATTTCTCACATCCCGACTCGCGGTATTTCGGTACCGGCAAGATACAGAAAGACCAGGTCGTGGACTATGCCAGCCGCAAGGGGATGACGGTCGAGGAAACCGAGCGCTGGCTGGCGCCGGTGCTGGCCTATGAGCCCTGAATAACGCCCTGCCAGGAGCCTGTCCGAGAATGGACGTTCTACTGCGGAAAAGCCTCGCTGGCCGGATTTCACGTTCGTTCTCGTCACACGAGGCGACTATTCTATTCAAACGAACACTTTATTACACCTGAAACTCAGCTGCGATGGAGGGTAGATGACCTCACTATGGGACGACATCCGATTCAAGTCAGAAAGACACGCCGTAAATACATCCATGTAGGCTCGACCGCGGCATCCGTGCCGCAGACGGTCTTGCTGACTTGAATCGGATGTCGCCGTACCAACCGGACCAGGATATGGCTGAGTTTCAGGGGTAATCAGGAACGAACATAAAATCCACCTCAGCGACGCTTCCCCTCGCGACGAACCCCATTCTCGGACAGGCTCCTAGTCGTATTCCGAATCTTTCCAGTGGCGCAGCGTGTGAAAGGTGTCATGACTGTCTCGCATGGCGCGGCCCGCGTGCCGTTCCACTGCCTCGATGACGGCGCGTTCGCGTATCCGCAGGAAGGGATTGGCCGCCCGCTCGGTCTCGAGAAGCGAGGGCACCGTGTCGCCTCCCTGGTCCAGTCGCGTGTGGCAGCGCTGCTCCCAGTGCTTGAGGGCCGGATTCTCCGGTTCGACCCACCTTGCGAAACCGATGTTGTCCAGGGTGTATTCGTGAGCGCAGTAGGCGAACGTGTCAGGGGGCAGATCGGCGATGCGCATCAGTGAGTCGTGCAACTGATCATGGGTCCCGGTGAACACCCGGCCGCATCCGACCGAGAACAGGGTGTCGCCGCAAAAGAGTACCGGACGTTCAGGGCGGCCGTCGAAATAGGCGATGTGTCCCCCGGTGTGACCCGGTATGTCCATGATCCCGAAGGTGGCGTCGAGATCGGGGATCGAAATCTCATCGCCCTCACCCAGAGGGTGCGTCTTGCCGGGAATCGCCTCGTTGCGCGGTCCGTAGACGGGTATGCCCGGGTATCGTTCGAGCAGCCGCCGAATGCCGCCGACGTGGTCGGCATGACCATGGGTGATGACGATAGCGACAAGATCGAGCCCGCGTTCGTCCAACATCCGCAGGACGGGCCCGGCGTCGCCAGGGTCGACGACGGCGCCCCGGCCGGCATCGGGCTCGTTGATCAACCAGATGAAGTTGTCCGAAAAGGCGTGTATCGGGGTGATGTCGAACATGGTATCGGGCCGGGTGTCCAGTGGTGTTGCGATAGTGCATTTTTACAGACTTGCCGCATTCGGGAAATGACCCGAAACCGTTTCTCGGGTGTAATTGATGGGTCGTGGGCCGGTATCCGTTCAGTGGGGATAGCGAAGTCGATCCAGGATTAAGGCGATTTCTGTCAAATGACACACCACCTTGCTTGTCTTTTCATCCGTCCTCTAAGTTGCGACAACCGTTCCATAGTTCGACTATGCGCCTGTTGTCGCGCCTTGATGACAAACGAAAATCCGGCGCAATCCGGTATGTCATTTTCCGGCAATCGCCTAACCCGTAGAACCGTATAAATTCCGGCTGAAGGTCCACCCCAGGTGTGTGCCGCACTGCCGGCAGACGAGGATACGCCACGCGTGACCGGTGAACCAGGTATGTTCGGCCGTGGATTCTCCGACGGCGGCGCAATGACTTGCCTCGGCGAAGCAGCCGATGTGAAACATGATACCGCCGGGATTGGTGAGTCGATGGGCGTGCGCGCCCTGTACCGTGATGCGATCAGCGTCCCGGGCAACAGGAGAGCCACACGCTGCGCAGAGTAGTTGTCTTTCCTGCCGACGCTTCACGCTGCCGGGTCCCGGCCGGGCCTGATACACTGGCTTGATTTCGTCACTGGCCGAGCGACGCAGTTTCCGGGACGAAGCAGGACTGCAGATGCGAAGTATCAATGTCAGGGAGACGCGCGTTGCGTTTTGCGTGCCTCGGCCACCAACTCGGCCGATTCCGATTTGCTCAGATACTGCCAGGGCAACGGGAACAGGGCTGGCACGGCGGCACGGTATTGCCGGTATGCCTTCCCGTGGTAGCGCAGCAGTTTGCCCTCCTCGAGGCGGGACCCCAGGATAAAGTACAGCGTCGCCATGAGGCAGGTCACCATCCAGGCTGCGGTCATGTCCCTGCTCCAGATAATGACCAGCCCCAGCAAGTACCAGGGGTGGCGGACGAACCGGTGAAGTGGGGAGATGTGAAAGTGCTCCTGGTCCAGCACCGAGCGCTCCGCGGATCGCAACTGGCGCAGTCCCAGAAATTCTCCCCCGTCGTAGAACCTGAGAGACCAGATGAACCCGCCGATGGCCACCAGGGCCGCGGTATTCGCCAGCCAGGACCAGGGTGGTGTCCATTGCCAGAGGGTTGCACCGGGATACCGCCAGACCAGCCATAACGGCGGCAGGATCAGCAGCAGGGCAAGCAGGTTGTAGGCGAGCCGGTAACCGGGCACCCAGTCCGGGCGGCGTCTGGCGACAGCATCCTTGACCCCCAATGAAGCCAGCAATGAATGCAGAATGAAATACACCAGCCAGGCCGCGGCGACGGTCAGCAGGGCAGGCGCTCCGGAGGCCGGTGGCATTGAAGGCTTCCCGAAAGTGCTGAATCGATCCGCAAGATTATAGTGGTACCGGAGTCGCGAATGCGGCGGGATCCGGCGATGATACCCGGCAATCCGCTGGCGATACTGTCTGTCGACGCGCCCCCCGGCGGCCGTCGCTACGGGAGGCGCCTCGGGACAGCGCTATTGGCTGTCAACCTCCTGGGGTTGGGTCGCCGCGAGCTGCGGATAGTACTGATAGCCCATGTAAGGGGCACCGTACCCATAACCATACCCGTAACCGTGGTAGGGGTAGCCCCTAGGGCCTCCCCAGTAAGGGTTGTACCAGGAGTTCCCGAGTCCGTGGAATCCGCCACCGAAGCTGAATCCGAACCCACCGGAACCCCACCCGCCAAACGGTCCCCAGCCCCACCAGGCCTGGGCGGTTGACAGCGGCAGCGTCGATGTGACGGCGATTGCGGCGGAGATGGCGACATTGCGAAGTGCTTTCATTGTTGACCTCCGGGTCTGGATGCAAGGAGGGTCTGATACCCTGCATTCCTATCTTATTGTCGCCACGGACTCGCGGAGATGATGAAGATCAAGAAAACCAGAAAATACTAATATACGAATATTTTAACCTTGAAAACATGCGCAGGAACGCGTGTATCCCGAACCGGGGCGTCACATTCAGGGTTTCGGTTTTTGCGTCGTTCGGATGTTGGCGATGACGTGGCTCAATGCCTGGTCGAAGACATTGCTGTCGCTGATGGGCAGCGTCCTTCCGGCGAGCAGGTCGTCGAGGAAGGTATCGGGATCGATGCTCAGCTCCTCGTGGCCGGAACGGTTCTCGAATCTGACGCCGTTTTCCAGATTCCGGGTGGTGGAGAGCTTCAGGCGCCGCTTTCCCCTGTCGGGTCCCCGGTAAATCTCGAACCACATACCCGCCTTTACGCTCGAAGGCAGCGAGCGTGCCTTGTGTTCCCGTGGTTTCGGTGCGTCGTAGCCCGACCCGGTTGAGGCGGCGGGTCGTGTGCCGGTCCGCGGTAAGCAGGGTCTGGCACTTCGCTTCTCCCTCTCCCCACGGCTCGGGACGTGGTCGATATCCAGCGTCGTGTCGACGAGCCGATAGTGGAGACCCTTGTACCAGCGTTTTGCCGCCTCCAGTCGCTGCCTCCAGTCGCCGGTGACGGGAGGAACCGCCTCGAGCCGGGTCACCAGTCCACCGAAAAACAGATCGACAGGGCCGATGAGGGCGTTGAGCTGGTCCAGCGTCTGCTCGGGCCGATCGAGGTTGCCGGGTCGTGATGTGACCAGGAGTTGGTGGTAGATGTATAGCGCCTCCTTCCATTCGGCACTGTACTCTCCGCGTTCTGCCAGCATCCGGACCATATATGGCGCCCAGACCTCCGTGGCGAAGGTCCCTACCCAGCGCGGTGTCTCCCAGTGCCCGGCATTCTTCGCGATCAGGACATCGACGGTCTGTTGCGCATGTGCCATCCGAAGGCTGAGACTCTCGACCTCCCTCGTCGGGTCTTCGGTGACGGTTTTTTTTACTGCGTCGATGCGCACCTCGAGTGCGCGCAACTGCTTCAGACTTTTTGCGAATTCGTCGGGACCCGCATCGGTCCGACTGATCAGGGTATTGACGATTTCCTCGAGCTTTTCCGTAAATGCCTCTTCCCGATAGGACGCGTACACTGCCATGTCCAGCAGGACGCTGAGAAACTGACGAGTGGGATCGCCGGGGTCCTTGAACACGCCGAAATTCAGCACGGCGAGCTTGATGACGGGAACCTGCAATTTCCCAATCAGTTTGCGCAGTCGTTTGCCGATCCGGTCGCTGGTCAGGACCTCCTTGAAGATCTGGGAGGCGAAATCGATGACAGGACCCTCCTTGCGTATCAGGTCGCCGGCATCGAATGCGCCGCCGTCGTAGAGAACCTTGCTGATTCTCGACTTGATCTGATCCGTGTCCGGCTGCTCAGCCTGGCGCTGGATGACCGAAAGGGCATCAGCGATTTGCTGTCGCTGGTATACGCTCAGGCGACTCCCTTTTCCGGGGGATGTCGACTGCACCACGATATCGAGCACGTCCTCGTCGGTGATGCCGCGTTCGGGTTTGGCGCCGGGCGTGTCCAGCAGGGGCAGAAACCCTTCGTCTTCTCCCGCCCGGGCGATCCGGGAGGCGGATTCGGGCTGCGATTTCTTCGCGATGGGGGGGGCGGATTCAACTACGGGAAGCGTCGGCGTGGCGGGGGCCTTGTCCGTATGAACGTTCTTCGACTTGTCCACTTGTGGAACACTGTCGAGCAGCCCGCGCAGGCGCTGGTAGAACCCGCCCAGTTCGGGTTCGAGTTCCTGGCAGTACAACTCGCACAGGAGCTGTTTTCCACGAACGTCGAGCGCCAGCGGACTGATCGAATTCTGGAACGCCCTTAGCAGCGCATCCGGGTGTGCTGCAAGCGGATTGGTTACCCGGGTGAGGAGGGACAGCCTCCCCAAGCCGCCTGCAATAGACCCGAGTTCCTTCTCGTGCGCCTTTTGCAGTCGCTCGGCAAGCGGTCGGGTCCATTGCTCCAGTTCCTCGGATTGCGTATCGATGATCATGGGCATCTCGAACTCGCCGGTCGACGGATCGACAGTGGCTTCGGCTGAATCGAACCCTGAGCGCAGATGCTCGATCGTGGCGGTGGAAATTTCCTTTCGCAGTGATATCAATGTGTCCAGGGCATCGTAGCGGACATAGACGTCCGTAAATGCAGGGTCGCGCCGAAACTCCGGCAGCCTCGCCTTCTCGACGAGCCGTTCGATCGCCCGCCCCGCCAGGGTCGTCGTCGCGGCGACTGATTTTTTCCGAAGCGCTTCCATGACACCGGTATCCGGTTACGGGACATGCCCTGAGTCTGGTAATTCTAGCAATGCGGCGCGTTTGGAGTTGCCTTGATAGATGATCGAGGACACCGGGCCGTACCTTGGGAGGGTTCGCTTCAAGACCGATCATTGCAGGGGTCGAATCATGCGTCATTACCCTGGCTAGGAGCCGGTCCGAGAATGGTGTCGCAGCGTCCGCGCGCAGTGTCTCCCGGGGCTGGAAATTGCGCTGTCATGTCGTCGATTCAGGGTAGTAGCGCAACCGAATGTGGCATCAAACCGACATTTGGTCCGCGCCTTTGTCGTCTTTGTCTATTATTGTCCCTATGGTCCGGAGAAATCCCTATTATCATGATTCGAACCGGCATCTCAAGGCGGGTCGCACCGGACCATCCATGGGTCGGGTACAGCATGTGTACGCCCGGTTCGAACCCCATTCAGGTTAATGTCATCTTATCGTGCGAGAAGGGACGCAAAGTAACACACGCGGTCTTGGCAAGGCCCGTGGCCGGTTCGCCTGGCTGGCAGCTGATCCGGACAGGCTCATCGGGATAGCCGTCGTGGCCGTTGTCGTCATTCTGTCGGTCTTCGGGGGACTGCAGCAGCTGGAATGGCGCGGATACGATCTGGGGATGGTACTGGCCACCGACGAAGCGCACATCGAATCGTTTGTGATCGTGGCGGTGGATACGGCGACCCTGGAAAGCCTCGGTTCCTGGCCGATTTCCCGCCGTGCTGTCGCGGACGTGACGCGAATCATCGAAAAGGGAAATCCCAAGAGCATAGGATATGCATTCTCCCTTTCGGAAACACAGAATGCGGAAGCCTTGCAGGTCGTGGATGTGTTGCGGCGCAAGTACGCGAAAGAACTCGACAAGACCGGTAATGCCCTGATGGGACAGGTTCGCAGAAGCCTGGATACCGATGCCTATCTGGCCTCGATGATGCAGCGATCGGGAACCGCAGTATTGTCGATGCCGGTTGTCCTTTCTCCCGGCAATTACGAGGGCGTCTCCACACTCGGCGCAGCGGTCGCCAGATTCGGTCTCCCCGGTCCCGATGCAGGTTCTGTGCTGGACCTTGCATGGCTGACCGGTGGGCCCGAGCCGGTCGCGGCGACAGGAGTCAGTCCCCCGCTTGACAAGTTTGCCGAGGCTGCCGTAGCCATCGGTGCAGATCCCACCGGGTTTCGAGACAACCCGTCAGGAGTGCTGAGGGAAATGCCCCTGATTGTGAGCTATGGCAATGCCTATTTCCCCACGTTTTCCTTGCAGCTTGCGCTCAGGGCGCTGGACCTCGGTCCAGAGGCGTTGACCGTCGAGCCAGGCAGGGGCGTGCTGATCGACGGTAGTCTGGTCTCATCAGACAGGGGTTATCGGGTCATGCCCTTTATCTATAAGGGCCGTAACGGCGACTCTCCGTTCAAGGTCGTTTCATTTCTGGATGTCCGCAGGGGCAAGGTGTCGCCGGATGTCTTCACCGGCAGGACTGTTGTCATCGGATTGACCGGGGGAGCACTGGTTTCACGGATCGACACGCCGGGAGGTCAGATGCTGACACCGGTCGATGTCGTCGCCAATATTGTTTCCACTCTCGTCAACAACGACCAGATTATCCGCCCGTTATGGACGTTCTGGGTCCTCCTGTTCACCTATGTCCTCGTTGCGGTATTTCTGGCGATGATCCTTCCTCGCCTGGGAATGGCAACGGGCCTTCTGGCAACGGTTTTCCTCGTGATCGTCGTGTTCAACACACAGTTGCTGCTCATGGTAGTCAGTCATATCTGGGTCCCGATGATGTCGCCGCTGCTGGCGATACTGGGAGGATATGCCCTGATAACTGCAAGAAGATATCTGCGCGGCTGGTCGCCGGCTGATTCGTCCGAGCTGTCGGAAGCCAATTTCCTCCTGGCCCAGGCCCTGGAATCAAAGGGCCAGCTGGAGGACGCTTTCTCCAGATACCAGAAATGCGAGCTGGACGATGCCGTGCTGGATCGCGTTTACCACCTCGGGCTGGATTACGAACGGAAGCGGCAGTTCGGACGGGCCAGCGAGGTATTCGGCCACATAGGGCTGCATAAGCCCGGATACAAGGACATCAAGGACAGGATCGCTCGCAATAACCGTCGCCAGAACAGTTTTGTGCCGGCCGGTCCTGGTGGAAAGGGGGCCGGCGCCACGCTGATCGTCAGCGCCGACGGCATGCAGAACCCGATGCTCGGCAGGTATCGCATCGACCGGGAACTGGGCAAGGGGGAGATGGGGATCGTGTATCTTGGGCACGATCCCAAGATCGGACGCAAGGTCGCCATCAAGACGATGGCATTGTCCAACGAATTCGACGGAGACTTGCTGCATGACGTTCAGGACCGTTTCATGCGGGAGGCATCTACCGCGGGTCGCTTGAATCACCCCAACATCGTTACCATCTACGACGTAGGAGAGGACCAGGGGCTTTCATATATCGCGATGGACTTTCTCAGCGGTGTACCGGTATCGGAATACACCAAACGGGACGTTCTTTTGCCACTGCAAACCGTGCTGAAGATCGGTATCCAGGTGGCGTCGGCGCTGGAAACCGCACACAGGGAGAATATCGTACACCGGGACATCAAACCGGCGAATATCATCTACGAAAAGAAGACGGGAGTCGCCTCGGTCACCGACTTCGGCGTTGCCTGCATCACGGACACGAGCAAGACGAAGACGGGGGTGATTCTCGGGACCCCGGCCTTCATGTCCCCCGAGCAGCTCGCGGGGCGCAAGGTAGACGGTCGGTCAGACATCTTCTCTCTCGGAGTGACCTTGTATCAGCTGCTCACCGGGCAGTTGCCCTGGGCGGGTGATTCCATATCGACCCTGATGTACCGTATCGCGAACGAACCGCACGGAGATGTGAGGAAGTACCGGTCGGGGTTGCCGGAATGTGTCAGTGTAATCATGGACAAGGCCCTGCAGAAGGTCCCGGAAGGGAGATATCAGCGCGCGGGTCTCATGGGCAGCGCGCTGCGTCGCTGTCTTCAGGGAGTCGAGAAAGGGACCCGAACGGCGTCGCGGAAACCATCGACCAGGGAAATCGTGTTGGGATAGCAGATGTACGGCAAGATGATTGAGAACAGTGAACACCTAACCGTCCTTTTTCGCTACCGCTTTCGTACGGCGTGGCTAATCATGGTTGGCCTGCTCTTATCCAGCGTGGTGTACACGACCGCCGCAGCTGAGGTATCCGTGCGGCCCAACCTGGTCGTGGTCAAGAAATCCGAGCGCAAGCTCTACCTGATGATCGACGACAAGATTCTGAAAAGTTATGACATCTCACTGGGAAGGGTGCCGCTTGGTCGCAAGGTGAGGGAGGGAGATCTGCGGACCCCGGAAGGAAGCTATACGCTTGACTGGAAACACCCCAATAGCAAGTTCTACAGGGCATTCCATATCTCTTATCCGAATGAGCAAGACAGTGCGCAAGCTCGCAAGCGGGGATTTGCTCCTGGCGGAGATATCATGTTGCACGGTCTGCCGAACATAATCGGTCCTCTGGTCTATCGCGTCAAGGGGCGAGACTGGACTCAGGGATGCATCGCGGTCAGTAACGAGGTGATGGACGAAATTTGGGAGACGGTTGCCGTCAACACACGCATCGATATCCTGCCCTAGCACTCTACTATCGCCCATCTTCGAAAGGCTCCTCGTCTGCGAGCAACCCGGGCCGTTGCCGAAGTGTCTCCGGAAATGCTGCCCGTCGCCGCCGTCTGATCCCGCCGCTATCGAAATTTGCACTCAATGCTCGCATTCTGATTGAATAGGCCTCCTTCATTCGGACGCGTGGCACACCAGCATGGCAGACAGAAAAAACTCTTTCGATCGTGAGGAATTGCTCAGCTGCGGTCGAGGCGAGCTGTTCGGGCCAGGTAACGCGCAGCTCCCGGTCCCGAACATGTTGATGTTCGACCGGATCACGCACATTTCCGAAGTCGGGGGGTCTTACGGCAAGGGCGAGATCATCGCGGAACTCGATATCAATCCGGATCTCTGGTTTTTTGAATGCCATTTCCCCGGCGATCCTGTGATGCCCGGTTGCCTGGGACTTGACGCGATGTGGCAGCTTGTGGGTTTTTTCCCCGCGTGGCTGGGCAACCAGGGTCGTGGTCGCGCTCTGGGGGTCAAGGGGGTGAAGTTCTCGGGACAGGTCCTTCCAAGCGCCAAGCAGGTTGTCTATCACATACACATGAAGCGGGTGATTCGCCGCAGTCTGGTGATGAGCATTGCCGACGGCACCATGGTGGTCGATGGACGGGAGATCTACGCTGCAATGGATCTCCGCGTCGGCCTGTTCATGTCGACTGCCGAGTTCTAGCCCGTTTCCTCGTCTGTACGGCCCGTGTACCTGCCGGTGCCTGCGCAGGGGTCGCGCATGGGTCCGCGGAATGACAAGCCGGTTGATTGCACTCGCCCCAGCCATTCCGGCGACTTTTGATTTTTGTTTCGATTCGATAGCCACTGTAGTGGCGGAGTGAGGTTTTATGGATGTTCCCGGTCAGGAAAAGCCACTCGAGGATGCCATTACGGGCCTGGATGCGGGGGAGTCCCGGGTGCAACTGGAGAATGAACTGATACAGCACCGGCAACATCTCAGGGAGTTGCCTCAGGACTGTGCGCAGAAGGACCGTGCAAGGGTTGAACTGGACATTGCCGGCGTGTTGCTCGGTTTGGGAAAGCAGGCTGAAGCGAGAGACCTTGCGCGGCAGACGTTCGACGTGTTTGTCGCCGCAGAGTGCTGGGCCGATGCGGTGCAGGCTTGCGATCTGATCTATGGGTGTGAGCAGGACGACGCGATTGTCGCGCTGGGAAACGGGGTCTGGCTCGCGGTGACTTATCCGGTCCCGCCGGAACTTACCGTTAACCTGCTACACCATATCGTTGACGAGACACCAGATGACTCTGACGGTGGGGCCGTGGCGGCAGTGGCTGCCCACTACATCGCAGACATGCGGGCGGAAGGAAAACAACACGAAAACCTGATTTTCCTGACAAGTCAGATCGTTGCCAGAGTCGCCAAACGCCATCGCGGTATACAAGATGAGGAATCGATTCGGATGTGGATCGAGATCCACGAGCTGAACGATCCCGGGGAACTGCTGTCCAGTCTTGCCACGGTGCTGGACGCT
The DNA here is from genome assembly GCA_034722015.1 of Pseudomonadota bacterium. Taxonomy (GTDB): domain Bacteria; phylum Pseudomonadota; class Gammaproteobacteria; order JAJDOJ01; family JAJDOJ01; genus JAJDOJ01. The sequence continues at coordinate 1,418 of JAYENI010000232.1, read as the reverse complement.
ATCGTGGCGGACGAATGGTGGATCGATCGGGACGAACTTCGCTCCCGACTTCCGGTGCAATGAACAGCCTCAAAAGGCCGGCTCACGCCTGAAGTGCATTGCGGGTCGATCGAGCGCCGGGTCCCGTCGCGTCCGCAAAAGCCGTCGCGTGGTGGCCGGGTGGAATGGCCTCGCCGGCAGGCGAATGTCCTCTACCCAGCGGCGTCCGGACGCCCCGGTCCGAACGTCGAACCGGGGGCGGATGTACCGCGGTCAGGGACTTGTGCTTTTCGGGGTGTTCCCGTAGCCGGGCATCGGATAAGGGCGAGGCGCCCATCCTGGGTTGTAATAAGGGTACGGACTGGTTCGGGTCGGCGCGTGGTGCCTCCCGGATAACATGCGCTCGTGCGCCTCCCTCATTTCCTGGCGACGGGCCTCGCGCGGATCGACGGGCGCCGTCGTGGTGGCCTCTTCGGGTTCTGCCACCGGTTCCCCTGATGTCTGCTTTTCCTGCGAACTCTCCGTCGGCTGCTCGCTTGCCGTCATGGATTGGGGTTCGGGGACCGGCTGGGCTACGGGAGTCGGGGTAATCGGTTCCTGAGGTTTTGCGCTGCTGTCGACGTCGCCGCCGTCTGCCATGTCGCTAGCCGGGGTTGGATCAGCTTGTCCCTGCAGCGATGTATCACCCGGGGAGACCGGGGCCGTCTGCTCCACCTCGATGATCGACGACTCGATCGCACGATCGGTGGAAGCACTTTCTTCCTTCACGGTTTCCTGCACTATGGAAGGCTCGGGTGCAAGTGCAGATGTGTCGGGTCGGGTGGTTTCTTCGTCCTTCGATGTCGTACCGGTCTGCGGGTGATCGTAGAGGTACGCTATGCCCGCAATTGCCGAGGCCAGAACGACCCAGGGCAACAATCCTGCCTTGGTGCTGACGGGTTTCGCGGGAGCGACTTTCCGGGGTTTTTGAGCTGACGGCGCTGGTGCGCCGGCTGTCTTTGCGGCGGATGCGCCGACAGTAGCGGCCCCCGCGTCGGCGGCCGATTTCCTGACGGATTTCTTGCGAGGTTCTGACTTCTTTTTTGCGACCGATTTTTTCTTCGGGCCGGCCTTCTTCGTTGCAGCTGGTACGGAGGTCTTTGGCGCCTCCTGCGCGGTGCCCGTTTTCTCCTCGGGCTTCGGGGCATCGGACTTGTCCCCGGCCTTGGTATCGTCCCTGGTATCTTTTTCGGCCATGATGTCTTATCTCACGCGTATGTGGTTTGATGTGATGAATTACGCCCGGGCGGCTTCAGGGATCGGCTGGACGTGCTAATAGTCGCTTTACTTTTAGCAAATTCACCATTAGCAGAGGCTTATGCACATTTTTTTCATATAAATATTGAATTAAATGTTGGTTCATGGGAACTATCAAGTTCACTGCATCACTGGATAAATGA
>JAYENI010000231.1:0-24024 GCA_034722015.1 Pseudomonadota bacterium | reverse complement strand
CATGGGACTGCTGTTCCGGGAACTGATCTTCACAATATCGGCCGCCATCGTGGCCTCGATGATCGTCGCCCTGACACTGGTGCCGACCCTGGCGGCCCGGGTGCGCGATACCCGCGACGGCGCCGCCCGCCGCATCACCGACAGGATCACCCACTGGCTGCAGCTGCGCTACGAACGGCTCACCCTGGGGCTGCTACGCGCGCCCTGGCTACCGGCGGTGGTCCTGCTGCCGGCACTCGCCTGGGCAATCCACTTCGTCGCGGAGAACGAGAAGATATTCCTGCCGTCGGTGGACGAGGGGCAGGTCAGGATACGCGTGAAGGGTGACTCGGGCATGCAGCTGGAAGAAACCGATGCCATTGTCAGAAGGCTGGAATCCGCGCTACGTGCGCAACCCGAAGTGGACACGGTGTTCGCCCAGTCCGGAGGCTGGGTGTACGGCAGGATCGAGGTGTTCACCGGCAACCGCTCGACGATCTCGGTTCAGCTCGTACCACCGGATGAACGCGGGCTGAGCACGCGCCAATGGGTTGATCACTTCATGGAAACGGTGGTGGACCCGATGCAGCTTACCGGTGTTCACGTGTGGACCTGGGTGCGAGACCAGGTCCGGGGCATTCGCGTCGGCAGCGGGGAAGAGGACCTCAACCTGCGGATCGCCGGCCCGAACCTCGGGACCCTGACCGGGGTCGCCGACCAGGCGGTCGAAACCCTGAAAGGTATCCCGGGTCTGCGTAACCCGCGACACACCTACGACACACCGGTCGAGGAACTCGACATCGTCCTCGATCGTGCACGGGCCTCGGAACTCGGGGTTTCAGTCGAGGACCTCGCGCGCGCCGTGCGGGTGGCGCTGGACGGAATCGTGGTGTCCGACTTCTATGACGGTGACCGAAAGATCGACATTCGCCTGCGACTTCCCCCGAACAGCGTCAATGATATCGGCGCCCTCGGCAACGTGATCGTTGCACTGCGAGACGGCAAACCCGTCCGCGTTCGTCACGTTGCCCGGATCGACCTGGTCCCGTCTCCGGCGACGATCTTCAGGGACCGCCAGGTCCGGGCCGCCGAAATCTCGGCCGACCTGACCGGGGAGCGGCCGCTCGATACGATCATGGCGCAGGTCCGCGAACGGCTAGACGGCCTCGAACTCCCGCCGGGCTACACACTTTACGACGACGGCGCCCTGGAGACCCTGAAACAGGGGCAGCAACTCGGCTTTGTCCTGCTCGGGCTCGCCCTGTTTCTGGTCTTCGTTGTCATGGCGGTGCAGTACGAATCCCTTACCAATCCGCTGGTGATCCTCATCAGCGTCCCCTTCGCGCTGATCGGCGTGAGTTCCGGGCTCTGGGTCAACGGCCTGCCCGTGTCCATGCCCGTGTGGCTCGGGATGATCATGCTCGCCGGGATCGTGGTCAACAACGCGATCGTGCTGGTTGAACAGATCGAGATAGAGATCGAACAGGGACGACCGCTGGACCGGGCCATTGCCCGCGCGGCCTATCTGCGGCTGAGGCCCATCCTGATGACGACACTGACCACCGTTGCCGGCATGGCGCCGCTGGCCATGGGGCTCGGTGAAGGCTCCGAGATGCTCCAGCCGCTGGCCGTGGTGATCGTGTGGGGCCTGAGTTTTTCGATGCTCGTCAGCCTGATCCTCGTGCCGATGATCTACCGGCTGTTCCACCGCGGCGATCGACAGGGCCGTTCGAATGTCGCTCCGGCAAGCGGCTGAGGTCGCCGCGAACCGCCAAACCCATCGGAATTCGCGATATTGAAATTGTTTATCGCGGTCATCAGCAGATTCGGTGCCCCTTCGACCCGACCTTCCCCTGAACCCTGCACTAACGCCTTGTTTCCCTACGGGATTCGAGGACCTGCGCTCGGGTTCGCACCCAGCTTGTCCACAGCCGCCCCCCAGGTCAGTCGATAGGTTTTACACATCATATTGTGCTTGACGAATCCCGAAAACACATCCTATAGTGTTATGCAGGATTCAGAAACACTCAGACGAAATTCACCTGGACAAGGGATCGGACCCTAACAAGGTGCGTGATCGGCAAGATGCCCGAACCGTACCCAAGGTCACGACAAGCCGCGTTCCAAAGCGGACATTCCCGCCACCGGCAGACCGAGGAGGCATCAGATGCAGACCGAGACCGCTACAGCCGACACCGCAGCCGCGCTGATGACCGGGGAGGCCGGCGACGGGCCTGTCGCGCCGGAGATCGCGGCAACCGCACCCGGTGGATATCGCGTCATCCGGCGCAACGGCAAGGTCACCGCCTTCGACAAGGACAAGATCAAGGTGGCGGTCACAAAGGCCTTCCTCGCCGTAGAGGGCGGAAACGCGGCCGCATCGACCCGCATTCACGAGGTCGTGGAGAAACTGACGGATACCGTGGTGTACGCCCTGACGCGCAGCCGCCAGGAAGGGGGCACATTTCACATCGAGGATATCCAGGACCAGGTGGAACTCGCCTTGATGCGCGAGGGAGAACACAAGGCGGCCCGCGCCTATGTGCTGTATCGAGAGCAGCGGGCACGCGAGCGCTCCGAGGCGCAGGAGACGGGCCCGGCCGGCGGTACCGCGGTCGAGCTGCACGTCACCACCGCGCAGGGCGAACGCCGTCCCCTGGATCTGGAACGACTTCGACGGGTCGTGGACGAGGCATGCCGCGATCTCGACGACGTCGACTGCGCTCCCATTCTCGAGGAAACCCGCCGCAACCTCTACGACGGCGTCGCGGAGTCGGAAGTCGGCGCCGCGCTGGCGATGAGCGCCCGTACCCTGGTGGAGAAAGAGCCCAACTTTACCTTCGTCTCGGCTCGCCTGCTGCTGGACGCCCTGCGTCGCGAAGCGCTCAGCTTCCTGCAGGGTCGCCCGACCGAGGCGACCTTCGACGAGATGGCAGAGGCCTACCCCGAGTACTTTTCGAACTACATCAGGCGGGCCGTGGAACTCGAGCTGCTCGATCCGAGACTCGCCATCGAGTACGACCTGGAGACCCTCGGAAAGGCGATCCGACCACAGCGGGACCTGCAGTTTACCTTTCTGGGTCTGCAGACCCTGTACGACCGCTATTTTATCCACAGCGAATCCACACGTTTCGAACTCCCCCAGGCCTTCTTCATGCGGGTCGCGATGGGGCTCGCCATCAACGAGGTGGAGCGCGAGGCGCGCACGATCGAGTTCTACAACCTGCTCTCCTCGTTCGACTTCATGAGTTCGACACCCACCCTGTTCAACTCCGGCACACTGCGCCCGCAACTCTCGAGCTGCTACCTGACGACCGTCCCGGACCATCTGGAGGGCATCTATTCCTCGGTCAAGGACAACGCGCTGCTGTCGAAGTTCGCCGGCGGGCTGGGCAACGACTGGACCCGCGTGCGCGGCATGGGCGCGCACATCAAGGGGACCAACGGCAAGTCACAGGGCGTTGTACCTTTCCTCAAGGTAGCCAATGACACGGCGGTCGCCGTGAACCAGGGAGGCAAACGCAAGGGGGCGGTCTGCGCCTACCTCGAGACCTGGCACATCGACATCGAGGAATTTCTGGAACTGCGCAAGAACACCGGTGACGACAGACGCCGAACGCACGATATGAACACGGCGAACTGGATCCCGGACCTGTTCATGAAGCGTGTCGCCGAAATGGAGGAGTGGACGCTGTTTTCTCCCGACGAGACGCCGGACCTCCACGACCTCTACGGCAAGCGGTTCGAGGAACGCTACGTGGCGTACGAGCAGCGTGCCGACCGCGGGGAGATACGCAACTTCAAGCGGGTCAAGGCCCTGGATCTGTGGCGCAAGATGCTCAGCATGCTGTTCGAGACCGGCCACCCCTGGATCGCGTTCAAGGACCCGTGCAACCTGCGCTCGCCGCAACGGCACAAGGGAATCGTGCATTCCTCCAACCTGTGTACGGAGATCACGCTCAACACATCCGACGACGAAATCGCGGTCTGCAACCTGGGCTCGGTCAACCTGGCCCGGCATGTGGATGAAAACGGACTGATGCTCGAGAAGCTCGAGCGGACCGTCGCCACCGCCATCCGCATGCTCGACAACGTCATCGACTACAACTACTACAGCGTGGCGAAGGCGCGGCGCTCCAATCTGCGCCATCGGCCCGTCGGTCTGGGGATCATGGGCTTCCAGGATGCGTTGTACTCACTGCGCCTCCCCTACGCGTGCGGGGAGGCGACCGAATTCGCCGACCGTTCCATGGAGGCGGTGAGCTACTACGCCATCAGCGCCTCGACGGACCTCGCCGAGGAACGGGGCACATACGCCTCGTTCGAGGGATCGCTGTGGAGCCAGGGCATCCTGCCCATCGATTCGGTCAAGACCATCGAGCTGGAGCGGGACGGATACCTGGACGTGGACCTCTCCGTGACCATGGACTGGGACGGCCTTCGCGAGCGGGTGCAGCGCGTGGGGATGCGCAATTCCAACACCATGGCCATCGCACCGACGGCGACGATCTCCAACATCTGCGGCGTCACCCAGAGCATCGAACCGACCTACCGCAACCTGTTCGTCAAGTCGAACCTTTCGGGCGAGTTCACCGTGATGAACCTGCATCTGATCAACGAACTCAAGGCGGCGGGACTCTGGGACGAGGTCATGGTCAATGACCTGAAATATTACGACGGCAGCCTGCAGGCCATCGACCGCGTCAGCGACGACCTCAAGGAGCGCTATGCGACCGCGTTCGAAATCGACGCGCGATGGCTGGTCGAAGCGGCGGCACGACGCCAGAAATGGATCGATCAGGCCCAGTCACTCAACCTCTACATGGCCGAACCTTCGGGCAAAAAGCTGCACAATCTCTACACCCTGGCCTGGGTCCGCGGGCTCAAGACGACCTATTACCTGCGCTCGATGGGCGCCACGCATGTCGAGAAAAGCACGATGTCGGGGCGGTTCAATAATCTGAATGCCGTACCGTCCGGCGGGGAAGACAACGCCGGTTCCGAACCTGAAGCAAAGGTCTGTTCGATCCTGGACCCCGAGTGCGAGGCCTGCCAGTGAACCGGGCCCATCGCGATAACCGCCAGAGAAACGCGCGTCTCGCGCGGGCGCGGGCCTTGGGTCAGTTTCGCCAGCGCGCCTTCGACCCTGTGATCGGGGGGGAACATGAAGCCCGCAGGGCGCCCACGGGAGTGGACACGCCGACGGGTCCGCTGACCCGGCGCACGGACACCGCCGGCCAGACAAGATAGCCCGAGCGGGACGACCAGCATCGACCCGACGTGGTTCCGGACCCTGAAGCGTCGCCCTGGGCCCGATCCGGAGTTGTGGCAATGCGGTACCCGCGGCACGAACAAAAACGACACGTCGAGGAGAACAATGACATGCTGAACTGGGACGATCCCCTGACCGGCAACCAGGCAAAACGTGCACCGCGCTCCGTTCCCGAAGAGCTGCCCGGGGGAGACATCGCGGCCCTGATGCAAACGGCCGGCGAAGCGCCGGTCGTCGACCCCGTACCCGTGCAGGACGACGCGGGGACCGGAAACATCGGATTTGAGTCCATCGAGATGGGTGCCCAGCGCATCCAGGTCGACGACAAGCGCATCATCAACTGCCGGGCCGACCTGAACCAGCTGGTGCCCTTCAAGTACAACTGGGCCTGGCAGAAATATCTCGACGCCTGCGCCAATCACTGGATGCCGCAGGAAATCAACATGAATGCGGACATCGCCCTGTGGAAGGACCCCGGCGGGCTGACCGAGGAGGAGCGCACGATCATCAAGCGCAACCTCGGTTTCTTCTCCACGGCCGACTCGCTGGTCGCGAACAATCTCGTGCTCGCGGTCTACCGGCACATCACCAACCCGGAATGCCGGCAATACCTGCTGCGCCAGGCCTTCGAGGAGGCCCTGCACACGCACGCCTACCAGTACGTCGTGGAGTCGCTGGGCATGGACGAGGGCGAGGTCTTCAACATGTACCGGGAGATCCCGGCAGTGGCGCGCAAGGCCGAGTGGGCCCTCCCGTTTACCCGGCACCTGAGCGACCCGGAATTTCGTACCGGCACACCGGAAGACGACCAGAAACTGCTGCGCGAGCTGGTGGCCTTTTACGTCATCTTCGAGGGCATCTTCTTCTACGTCGGCTTCGTGCAGATCCTCTCGATGGGGCGGCGAAACAAGATGACCGGCACCGCGGAGCAGTTTCAGTACATCCTGCGCGACGAATCCATGCACATGAATTTCGGCATCGACGTGATCAACCAGATCAAGATCGAAAATCCTCACCTGTGGGGCACGGCGTTCCAGGCCGAACTGACCGGCATCATCCGCGAGGCGGTGGACATCGAGACCCGGTACGCACACGACACCATGCCGCGGGGCGTGCTGGGGCTGAACGCACCCATGTTCGAGGAGTACCTGCACTTCATCGCCAACCGACGCTGCGCGCAGATCGGCCTGCCGGAGCAGTATCCCGGGGCCGCCAACCCGTTTCCCTGGATGTCGGAGGTCCTTGACCTGAAGAAGGAAAAAAACTTTTTCGAGACACGTGTGACGGAGTATCAGACCGGCGGGGCGCTCAGCTGGGACTGATAGCGAAGGACAACCAACAAGAAAGAAATCCGGGCCACGCGCCGGGCTGATTGAGAGCCGCCGATTTCGGCGGCTTTTTTTTTGCTTCACACGATGCGGTATATTGACCCGCCCGAACGCCTGCCGTGGCGAGCGCACTATCACAGGGGCCGCGGCGTGTCAGTCACCTAAATCAGACCCGGATTCATGCAATGAACGACCCTTCCCGTACGCAAAGTCCCGATCAGAGGGTGATCACCATCGCCGCGGTGTTCATCATCATCGCGGGTCTGAAGGCGTCCTCGCCCCTGCTGGTGCCGTTCCTGCTGTCCATCTTCATCGCCATTATCAGCGCCCCGCCAATGTTCTGGCTGGAACGCAAGGGCGTGCCCACGCTGGTTGCACTGCTGATCGTCATTCTGGCGATCGCGGTCATTCTGCTCACGGTCGCGGCCCTGGTGGGCTCGTCGCTGGACTCGTTCTCCGCCGATATTCCCCAGTATCAGCAGCGTCTGGGAGTGATCCTTTCCTCGGCAATCGACTGGCTCAACGATAGGGGTGTCACGATCGCTCCCGAACGGGAGGTGCTGCTCAAATATGTCGATCCGGGCAAGGCGATGAACCTCGCGGCATCCCTGCTGAACGGACTGGGCAGCACGTTGACCAACTCCTTCCTGATCTTCATCACCGTAATCTTCATCCTGCTTGAGGCCGAGGGTCTGCCGGCCAAGATGGCCGTGATACTCAAGGACCCGGGCGACGCCCTGCCGAGATTCCGGGAGATCGCGCACACCATCAACAACTACCTGATGATCAAGAGCCTCACCAGCCTGGTGACCGGCATCCTGATCGCCCTCAGTCTGCATATCCTGGGTGTGGATTACCCGGTGCTCTGGGGGGCACTGGCCTTCATGCTCAACTTCATCCCCAACATCGGTTCGATTATCGCCGCGGTCCCGACCGTTCTGCTGGCACTCGTTCAACTCGGTCCCGCGACGGCGCTTTGGACCGCGGTGGCGTATCTGGTCGTTAACAGCCTCATCGGCAACATCGTCGAGCCCAAGTTCATGGGCAAGGGACTCGGGCTCTCGACCCTGGTCGTGTTTGTGTCCCTTGTATTCTGGGGCTGGGTGATGGGCCCGGTGGGGATGTTTCTGTCCGTCCCGCTGACCATCACGATCAAGATCGCCCTCGATGCCCATGAGGAGACCCGGTGGCTGGCGATCCTGCTCGGCCCGGAGGTCGAACCGCAGGCCCCCTCTCGGCTTGCGATGGAAACCGCGGACGTCAACCCGTCGGGACCAGACAACGACAGGGGCGCCTGACACCGCGGATCTCTCCCCGGTTTCGCCATCGGACCTGCCCGCTCCTTTTCCGCAACGAGGGCAACCTTCGTGGTACGCAGACGATTTCGTGGACACGCGCGCCCCGCCCGGTTTGACCGCAACCTCGTCGTGATCGGCGCAGGCTCCGCCGGTCTGGTGAGCGCCTACATCGCCGCGGCGCTCAGGGCGAGCGTGACCCTGGTCGAAAAGGACCGCATGGGCGGCGACTGCCTGAATACCGGCTGCGTCCCGTCCAAGGCGCTGCTGCGCTCGGCGGCCTTTCGCAGACAGGTGATGCGGGCATCCGACCTCGGATTCCGCTCCGCCAGCGTCGATTTCGACTTTGCCGACGTCATGCAGCGGGTGCAGAGAGTGGTACGCACCATCGAGCCGCACGATTCGGTCGAGCGTTACACCAAACTCGGTGTGGAGTGCCTTGGCGGCGCGGCGCGCATCACTTCCCCCTGGAGCGTCGAGGTCGACGGCAGGCCGCTCACGACACGGGGCATCATTCTGGCGACCGGGGCACGGCCTTTCGTGCCGCCACTGGAAGGCATCGAAAAGTCCGGGTACCTCACTTCCGACACGATCTGGACGATCCGGAAACTCCCCGGACGACTCCTCGTGCTCGGCGGCGGCCCCATCGGATGCGAAATGGCGCAGGCCTTTGCCCGACTGGGCAGCCGTGTCGTGCTGGTGGAAATGCTGCCCCGAATCCTGCCGCGCGAGGACGAGGATGTCTCGGCGCGACTGTCGGGGCGACTCACCGCCGAGGGCGTCGAGCTGCGCACCGGTTATCGCGTGCTGCGCTTCGAGGGGGCGTCGGGGTCCCGCAGGGCGATCTGCGCGCACCCCGAAGGTGAGCTCGCAATCGAATTCGACGCCGTCCTGGTCGCGATCGGGCGCAAGCCAAACACCGAAGATCTTGGCCTGGACGCCGCCGGTGTAGAGATCACCGAACGCGGCACCGTGCGCGTCGACGACGGTCTGCGGACGACCTGCCCGACGATCCATGCCTGCGGCGACGTTGCGGGTCCGTACCAGTTTACGCACACCGCCTCCCACCAGGCCTGGTATGCGACGGTGAACGCGCTGCTCGGCGGTCTGAAGCGTTTCCGTGTGGACTATTCGGTAATCCCCTGGGCGACCTTCACGGATCCGGAGGTCGCGAGGGTTGGTTTGAACGAGGCCGAGGCGCGGGAACAGGGTATCGCGCACGAGGTCACGACCTTCGATATTGCGGAGCTGGACCGGGCGATCACGGACGAGGCGGCCGAGGGCGTGGTCAAGGTCCTGACGCCGCCGGGCAAGGACCGGATCCTGGGGGCCACCATCGTGGGACCGCACGCCGGCGAGCTGATCGCCGAATACGTGCTCGCCATGAAGCACGGTCTCGGTCTGAAGAAGATTCTCGGCACCATCCACATCTACCCCACGCTGATGGAGGCCAACCGGTTCGCCGCCGGAAACTGGCGACGCGCCCACACGCCGGAGGGAATACTGCGCTGGGTCGAACGCTTCCATAGATGGCGGCGCGGTGGCTGAACTCCCGAGAAGGCTGTGCAGAAATAATACAGTCTCTGTCTCCTTCCCCCTTGAGGGGGAAGGCCGGGATGGGGGTGGGACCCTGGGGCAGGCACGGCGCCAATCGATGGTGTTAACCCCCACCTGACCTCCCCCCTACCAGGGTGGAGGCACCAGAAGCGGATTTTCCTTATATCGCACTCATATCCAACTCCCCGGCATCGCCACTTTGATCACCCACGATCAAGGCTTGCCGCGGGAGCCATCACTCAGGCTTATCCAGAGTTCTGGACAAGTCCTTCAGGTACCTGGCGTAAACCTCGTCCAGCGCAACCCCGAAGGCCTCCACCAGGGCGTGCATGTCCTTGCCCCGGGGTCTCGCGGTTGACCGGTAGATCCGGTTCCATTCCCCGGCCCCGCCGGCCCGGGGGCGATAACCCAACTCGAGCTCGACGACTGCAAGGGCGCCACCCTCCCCGCTCTCGCGTTCCAGACGAACGACCCGACCGGTTACCAAACCGGTATCGGGCGCACCCGCAGCACGGCTCACCCGGTCCGCGACCCCGGTCTCCCGCAGCCAGGCCACGAGCGACTCCTGCAGCAGTTCCGGAGGCGGCACCGCCCACAGATGGTAGTGGTACCCGCGCAGGACCAGCGGGGCATCCGGCTCGACATAGACAATCGGTCGCTCCGCGTACGGCCCACCGGCCCGGAACCGGTCTACCGACAACGCCGCCACGAGCGGTAGGTCGACCCGGGAAGCGGGCTGCGCGGGGGGCAAACGATAGTAGCGTGGCTCGGGTGGCGGGGCCGTTGTCGCGCAGGACGCGATCAGCAGGCACGACAGCAACGCGATTGCGATCACACCGGTGGCCGCATTCGAATCCCCGGACGGGATCGTGGTGCGCCGGTTGTCGATCACTGCACCTCTCCCGCCGCATCGCGCGGCGGTCTGCCGCTCACCAGCGCCGCGGGATTGTCCCGTATACGGCGCGAGAACTCGTTCAGATTACGACTGGTGGACTCCAGGTTATGGGCGATCGTCGTCACGCTGCCGGCTGCGACCCGCATCAGGGCGCGCAGATCGTGGACGGCACCTCGCAGGTCCTCGCTGTTACCGGCCACCAGGTCGTCGACGCGCACGAGCAGACGTTCGAGCCGGCCACTCGACTGCTCGAGTGACCGACTCGCTCCGAGCAGGTGACGGGAGAGGCCTTCGGCGTTGTCGATCACCTGCCTGACCTGTTGCTGCTGCCGGTCCCCGACCATCGCATCCCACCCCCCCAGTGTGGCGCCGAGTTCATCGACGAGTTCGACGATGCCCCGGGTAATCTCCGGGACCCGCTGCTCGAGGTCCGTCCCGACCACCTCGACGCTCGAGCGCAACGACTCGATCAATGGACGGACCGAATCGCGGGTCAGGGCGGAGGCCTCGCCGGCGACGGCATTGACGGAGGCCATCAGGCTGACCGGGGGCTCGCCGCGGATCGCGCCGCCCGGTTCGACGATTTGCGTACTTTCACCCTCCACGATATCGATCTGATACGAGGCGAGCAGTCCGGGAGATACGATCCTCGCGATACTGTCGACGGGGATCCGCCACCCCCTGGTGACGGATATTTCCACCACGAATCCGCTTTTCCCGTCCGCGCGCATGGGCGCGATCGTCGACACCTGACCCACACGATAACCGCTGACCGTGACCACACTGCCCGGAACAATACCGGTGACGCTGGTATAGCGCACGAGATAGTGGTCCCGCTCAATACCGGAACCCGTAATCCTGATCAGCACCACAAGCAGGACGAGGAACGCCGCACTGACGAACAGTCCGACGGCGACGTAATTGACCGTGTCGCGCCTCATGCCTGCGGCACGAAGAACGCCCGGTTCGTCAACAGGGTGATAACCATCGCCCGGTGTCCCTATCGTTGCGCGCCGGCGTCGGCGACACCCACAGTATAGTCGCGAGGATGCACAAGCCGACTCTCGGCGCCCGGCACACGTTGCCATCCCGAATGACCCGAGTCCACAGGGGTCCCCCGCGGCGGGGTCAGTCCCGGGTCAGCTGGCGCAGATAGGCCTCCTCGTCGACTCTCCCTTCGCCAGGCGTTCGGCTGAGTAACCCCTGGACGCGCTCGTTCGGGCTGTTTCGGACCTCGTCGAGGGTGCCGATCATGATAATCCGACCCTCGTCCAGTACGGTCACCCGGTCGGCGATGCGCGCCACGCTGTCCAGATCGTGCGTAACGATCAGGATACTGATGTTCATGGAATCACGGAGCCTGACGATGAGTTCGTCCAGTTCGGCGGCGACAACGGGATCCAGACCCGCGGTGGGTTCGTCGAAGAACAGCAGCCTGGGGTCCATGACGACGGCGCGAGCCAGTGCGGCCCGCTTGACCATGCCGCCGGAAAGCGCCGCGGGGTACCGGTGTTCATGGCCGGACAGGTTCACCAGTTCCAGCTTGAGCCTGGCCATGATGGCCATGGTCCTGCGATCCAGGTGCGTATGCTCCTTGAGCGGAAACATGACATTTTCAAGGACCGTCATGGAACTGAACAGCGCTCCACCCTGAAAGGCGACCCCCATGTTGCGTCGCAGTTCGTGGAGCGCCCGACCACTGATCCGGTTGACGTCTTTTCCAAGCACCCTGACGCATCCCGATTCCGGCCTGCTCAGCCCGAGGACATAGCGCAGCAAGGTGCTCTTGCCCGATCCGCTGCCACCCATGATGACCATGATCTCCCCTGGCATGAGGGACAGGCTCACACCCCGCAGCACCTTGTGGTCGCCGTATCGGGTCTCGAGGTCCTTCACCTCGACGACGGGCTCCGCAACTGTTTGCTGGCGTGTCGGTTCCATGCGTGGCCGGGACCTCAGCGATTCAGAAACCAGGTGAACGCCATATCCGCGAGGACGATCAGGCTGATCGAGATCACCACCGAACGCGTGGTGGAACGCCCTACGCCTTCTGCGCCACCGGACACCTGAAAACCGTTCCCCACACCAACCAGCGCGATGATCAGCGCGAATACGAAGCTCTTGATCAGGCCCTGGCGAATGTCGTCCACCACCAGCACGCGCAGACTCTCGTCAATCCATGCGCCGAGGCTGATGTGCAGTTCCACGGACGCATACAGGCCACCGCCCAGGACACCCGCAACATCGCCGAGGACGGTCAGGGCGGGAACCGCCAGCAGCGTGCCAAGGATCATCGGCGCGGCGAGATACCTGACGGGGTTCACGCCGATGACCCGCATCGCGTCGATCTCCTGCGATTCCATCATCGTGCCGATGCGTGCCGTCATGGCGGATGCCGACCGCCCGGCTACAAGAATACTCACGATCAGGGGAGAGAACTCACGTGTGATGGCCAGCGCGATGCCCGTGACGACCTGGTCCTCGGCACCGTAGGGACGCAGGTTCTCGATACCCTGGATGGCCAGCATCACGCCCACGGCAAGACAGAGCACGGCCGCGATGGGAATTGCCAGCACGCCGACACGCATGGTCTCGGCGATGATGAGGGACAATCGGACCGGCTGTTTGACGAAACCGCCCACGGCCGTCCACCAGAATGCCTCGGCGGCGAGCGTAAAGTGGTATCCGATCTCGGAAAAGAAGGCGAACGTGCGTTCGCCCAGCCTGGCGGCCCAACCCGTCATGCACCCTCCGCAATGGCTATCACGTAACCCGGACCGGCTGCGGTCCCAAAGCCGACCGATAGCGGCCACGGCACGACGCGGAGACCCGCGCCCCGGTGACCGTCAGGCGCCTGCCAGGCTCTTGCTCACGACCTCGCCGGTGTCACTGGACAAGCCGGCGGCATCCCGAATACGCAGCAGCTCGGCCTGCATCAGGCCACGACGCTGCGTATCGAACTTGCCCCAACGGGCGAATACCTTGGCCATCCTTGCCGCCACCTGCGGATTCAGCGGATCGATCTCGATGATGCGATCTGCCAGGAACCGGTAGCCCGTGCCATCCAGCCGATGGAAATTGACCGGGTTTCCGCCAGAGAAGGCCCCGATGAGGGAACGCACCTTGTTCGGATTCCGTATGGTGAACAGCTTGTGCGACATCAGTCCCCGCACCGTGTCCAGAGTGTCGGGAAGCGTGGACATCGCCTGCAGGGAAAACCACTTGTCCATTACCAGCGTGTCTCCCGCCCAGCGTTCCTCGAATGCCTTCAGGGCCTCGGCACGCTGCGCCGTGTCCCGGTCGTTGAGGGCCGACAGGGCGCCGATCGTATCGGTCATATTGTCGACCGAGCGATACTGATCGAGCGCCTGCTGCGCATGCGCCGGATCCTCGAGACAGTTCAGGTAGCCCAGGCACAAATTTCCCAGGCGCCGGGCTCCCGCATCGTCGGAACCGAATCGGTACGGTCCCTCCACGACGCACCTTTCCCGGGTCTCCGTCAACCGGGCCTCAAGGGACCCGGCCAGTTCCCGGCGCAGGGCCTGCCGCGCCGCGTGGATTGCATCCACGTCGATGACATCGACCAGTTCGCAGAGATAGGTCTCGCCCGGCAGGGTGAGGATCTCGGAAATCATGGCGAAATCCAGTTCCGTATCGGCAAGGACCCGCCCGAACGCCTCGGGAATCGCGGGGTCGACGGCGAACGCCTCCCCGCGGGCATGCTGCTCAATCAACCGCAGGATCTGGTTGATGGCAAGTTTCTGCCCGGCGTCCCAGCGGTTGAACGGGTCGCTGTCGTGGGCGAGTTGAAATGCGAGTTCGTCGTCCGTCGCCGGATAGTCAAGCGCGACCGGCGCCGAAAAGCCCCGAAGCAGCGAAGGCACCGGGCGCTGCGGAACATTCACGAAGGTAAAGGTCTCCCGATCCTCCCGAACGATCAGTGTCGTGCTGGTCGATTCCGCAGGCATTTCGCCCTCCAGTTGCAGCGGTAGATCACTGCCATCGGCGCCGATCAACCCCACCGTCAGCGGGATGAGAAACGGCTGTTTGCGCGCTTCTCCGGGGGTCGGCGGCGTACTCTGCTTCACCTGGAGCGTATACGTACGCGTCGCGGGATCCCAGGCACCCGTGACGCCGAGTCTCGGCGTGCCGGCCTGGTCGTACCATCGCTTGAAACGAGACAGGTCCACCGAATTTGCGTCCGCCATGGCGGCACAGAAATCATCCGTGGTCACCGCCTGGCCATCGTGGCGCGCGAAATAAAGGTCCATTCCCTTGCGAAATCCATCCCGCCCGAGCAGGGTCTGGTACATGCGGACCACCTCGGCGCCCTTCTCGTAGATGGTGACCGTGTAGAAGTTGTTGATTTCGATGTAGGAATGCGGCCGGACCGGGTGCGCCATCGGACCGGCGTCCTCGACGAACTGGTGTGCGCGCAGAAGTCTGATATCGCCGATGCGTTTGACGGGGCGGGAGTTCATGTCCGCCGTGAATTCCTGGTCGCGAAAAACGGTCAGGCCTTCCTTCAGGCTCAGCTGGAACCAGTCGCGGCAGGTCACGCGATTTCCCGTCCAGTTATGGAAATACTCGTGCGCGATCACACCCTCGATCGCCATGTAGTCCGCATCGGTGGCGGTTTCCGGGCGGGCCAGTACATACTTCGAGTTGAACACGTTCAACCCCTTGTTTTCCATGGCGCCCATATTGAAGTCATCGACTGCCACGATCATGTAGACGTCCAGATCGTACTCCAGCCCGAAACGCTCCTCGTCCCATCGCATCGCCTTTCCCAGCGAGTCCAGGGCATGATTGCACTTGTCCGCGTTGTGCGCCTGCACGTAGACCCGCAAGGCCACCTCGCGGCCTGAACGGGTACGATGGATCCCTTCGCGGAAGACCAGATCCCCGGCAACCAGGGCGAACAGATAGCAGGGTTTCGGGAACGGATCCCGCCACCTGACCGAATGCCGGCCCGACCCGGCATCACCCTGCCCGAGAAGGTTGCCGTTGGATAGCAGCACCGGGTAACGCGAGCGATCCGCGACGATGGTCGTGGTAAATACCGACATCACGTCGGGCCTGTCCAGGAACCAGGTGATCTTGCGGAACCCTTCCGCCTCGCATTGCGTGCAGAAGTTGCCCCCCGACTTGTATAGCCCTTCAAGGGCGGTATTTTCCTGCGGCTTCAGGCGACACACCGTTTGCAGTTCGAACCGGTCCGGAACGCCCGGAAGGGTCAACGATTCGCTCTCCAGGACGTATTCGCCATCCTTGAGCTCCCGCCCGTCGAGGGCAATCGAGACTGCCTCGAGCTGCTCACCGTTCAACGTCAGCGACTCCGGCTGCTCAGTGGCCCCGGGATTGCGCCTGATCGCAAGCGTCGCCCGCACCGCGGCGACGTCCTCATGGAGATCGAAGTGCAGATCCACCGTATCGATGAGGAACGGCGGGGGGGTGTAGTCCTTCAGTCTGATCGCCCTGGGGCTGCCTTTTTTCATATCGGGTCGGGTTGCGTTGCGTTGCGTTGCAGAGAAAACCGTGTCCGGTCGATAATACCGCCCACCCGAACCGAGCGCTACGACCATGGAATACGTCAACATCGCCGCCTACCGTTTCGTCGAACTCGACGATCTGGAATCCTGCCGCGAGTCGTTGCTCGAGCGCGGCACGACGCTGGGACTTCTGGGCACCGTTCTTCTCAGCCGGGAAGGCATCAACCTGATGCTGTCCGGTCAGCGCCGGGCCATCGACGAAATGAAGGCCTGGATCAGCCGATTCCCCCACTTCGCCGGGATGGCTTACAGGGAGAGCCTGTCGGGGTTCGCGCCGTTCGACCGTATGAAGGTGCGGGTACGTGACGAAATCATTTCCCTGGGACGCGACGAGATACGCCCCCGGGCGTTCACCGGGCCGCGGATCCCGCCCGAAATGCTGCGCCACTGGCTGGACGAAGGGCGAAAGTTCACCCTGCTGGACACGCGAAACGATTACGAAACCACGCTGGGCACCTTCGATCGCGCGGTGACCCTCGACATCGACAGTTTCCGGGAACTCCCGGACGCAGTGCAGCGGCTGTGTCCAGAGGCGAGATCAGAACCCATGGTGATGTTCTGCACCGGCGGTGTCCGATGCGAGAAGGCCTCCCCGCTGATGCTGAACATGGGGTTCCGGGAGATTTACCAGCTGGACGGCGGCATCCTGAACTACTTCCGGCACTGCGGCGGCGCCCACTGGGAGGGTGAGTGCTTCGTATTCGACCACCGCGTCGGTCTCACTCCGGATCTTCAGCCTACCCGCACGCGTCTGTGCATGACATGCCAGAGGCCGATCGGGCCGCAGACGGACTGCCTGCACTGCGGACCCGCAGACCGGACACCCGTTGCGGGGGGCGTGATCCCGAACCGAAGCCCGTCGCCATGAAACGACCGACGACTCCGCCGTCCCGCACGGATATCGGGACGACCCGGCGCTCGTGCGCATGACCCCGAGCCTCGTCGACATCTGTTTCAACTTTACGCACAGCTCGTTCCGACAGGATGAGGCCGAGGTGCTTGCCCGCGCCGTGGCGGCAGGTGTCGAGACGCTCATGGTCACCGGATCCAGCGTCGAGGAAAGTGCGCGATGCGTCGAACTGGCCGAGCGATACCCGGACCATCTCTATGCAACCGTTGGCGTACACCCGCATCTGTCCGTGGAGTGGAACGCGTCCAGTGAAGCTGCACTGGAACGCATGGCGGCCCACCCGAAGGTCCGGGCCATCGGGGAAACCGGACTGGACTACAACCGGGACTATTCCCCGCGCAGCGCACAGCGCCACGCGTTCACCAGGCAGGCTGCGCTGGCTGTTGATCTCGGCATGCCTTTGTTCCTGCATCAGCGAGATGCCCACGCCGATTTCATGAGTATCCTCCAGGAATATCGTGATGCCCTTGGCAACGTTGTGGTTCACTGCTTCACCGGGTCGGCGAGGGAACTGGAGGACTATCTGGAGGCCGATCTGCATATCGGCATCACCGGATGGATCTGCGACGAACGCCGGGGCCGGCACCTGCACGATCTGGTGGGAATGATCCCGTTAAACAGATTAATGGTGGAAACCGACGCCCCTTACCTGCTGCCGCGCGACCTGAAGCCATCCCCCAGGGGCCGCCGTAACGAACCTTCGTTTCTGCCACATATCCTGCAGGGCCTTGCCGGCCATCTTGAACGATCCCCCGCCGAGATCGCCGCCGCCACCACGCGAACGGCGATGACTTTCTACGGACTCCCGACGAATTGAATTTCGCACCGGCTGTACCATACTCAGAGTAGGGAACTGCTATGGAGGCAGATATGTTTCTTAAAGAATCCAGCGGTAAACATCTGATCGAAGTCCTTGGTTTCGACGAGCTGATCGATCCGATGAAACCATCATTTACGGGACGCCTGAATGTTGGAGAGGAGATGCCGGATGCGGATTCCTTCAGCAAATCAAAGGTTTGTTTTCCGTCCGGGGAGGCGCTACCGAAGTGCTGGACGGACGTGCACTACCGTGACGACGAACTGAGACACTGACCCGCGTCTGCGGGCGCCCCTTACGACGCGGGATCGCCGGCAGGGGAGAAGGATTCGACAATCGGTTTGCGTACTGATATCCCCAAGAGAAAAACAGACGGCGGTAACAGGGGCATTCAGGGTCAAAACCGGGGCGGGCGTGTGCGGTATACTGGCGGCATCGCAACGCGGAGAGCGGGCAGCCAGATGACAGTACAGCAGACCATTGAGCACAAGATCGCAGAAGGGTTGAACCCGGTTCACCTCGCCGTCGAGAACGAAAGTCACATGCACAACGTGCCTCCGGGTTCGGAGTCGCACTTCAAGGTGACCGTAGTTGCGGACCAGTTCGAGGGAAAGCTGCCGCTGGCGCGGCACAGGGTGCTGAATGCGCTGCTCTCGGAGGAACTGGCGGGATCTGTGCATGCACTGTCCATGCACACGTTTACACCTGCCGAGTGGGAACAAAAGGGGGGGCAGGTTCCGGACTCACCCCTCTGCCGCGGCGGGGCAAAAGCCGAAGGGGCAGGGAGTGCCTGACACCACCGTTGAACCGCCAGTCCGGGAATCCCAAACATTCGCCAACGCAGGGCACAGGGTATCGGTAATGGACAGTGGCGACGACCCGCTCATACGTCAAAGAATTGCCGAACTGCTGATCGAGCACCGCGATCTCGACGACGCGATAGAGGCCATGTCAAACAGGCCATACGTCGATCAGCTTCAGTTGCGCCGGCTCAAGAAGCGCAAACTGATGATCAAGGATGTCATCTCCAAGCTGGAAAGTCAGTTGATTCCCGATATAGACGCGTGAGGGGCCTCGTGGAAACCCCTGAAAACGGATTCAGCGTTTCCCTGGTGTTTCGCAGTGAGGCGCAGCGTGCAGGCAATGGCCAATCCCTTGTCAAACGCTGCAACGCGGCTGCGGGACACCAGGGGAGCGCCCGCAGGGTTAGTTTGTCAGCGCCCATGGACGGTGTTGCGCCTCTCGGAAAGGGGGCGGCCAGTCCCTGCGAGGCGCGCCTTGCCATACGCGCTGACAAGCTAACTGAACTCGCACATCAGATGGATAGGGCACTAACCCAGTGAGTAGTGCTTGACCACGGGCTGCAGGATCTGCCAGGTGCACTGCATTCCCTCCGGAAACGTGACCAGGTCGCCTGCAACCAACCTCACCGGCGCTTCCCCGACCGGCGTCACCGACACCTCCCCCTCGACGAAGTAGCAGGTCTCCCGGGTATCGTATCGCCAGTCGAAGGTTGATGCACCCTTCTCCCAGACAGGCCAGTCGTAGACACCCATGACCTCCAGCTTTGCCGGCGAAGGGTTCCGTTCGTATTGAATCCCGCTCATCTTTTGATCCCGCAGCTTGCTCCTCGCCGTCTCGCGAGTGTGGTCCGGCTCAACCCGACGACAGTGCGTTGCCAACTGCCATCTCCAGCTTGTCCTCGTCGACCGGAAAGCGCAATGCGGCGAAAAATTCGAATCGCTCACGAATCCGGTCGAACTGGTGCGCAAACTCGTCCTCGTAGAACACGATGACCCGCGTCTGCGGCATTCGCTGGACCGCCGCCATCAACGACTCCAGGTTGCTGACCCGATCCCTGAAGCCTGACTGGTAGTTGAACTCTGCCACGATGACGTCGACGGGTCTTTTTTTTAGTAGCGACAGCGCTCGCCGCATGGAACTTTCTACCCGCACCTCACAACCGAGGCGACGATACAGTGGCGAAAAATCGGGATAACCCCCGAGTTCGACAATACTGAGCAGAAGTTTGCTCTTCGACATGGACTCCATCCCTGCAAGTGAGCCGCTGTCCGCGGATTCCATCGCTTCAATTTCAGGTCCGGTATTCTACGGGCCCCTGACGCGGCAGCAACTCCGGGTGACCGACCTCATACCCCTGCGCGTAGTCCACACCGATCTCCCTGACAATCTCGAGAATCCGCCGGTTTTCGACGTACTCTGCAATGGTCACCATGCCGAGTACGTGTCCGATCTGGTTGACCGCCTCGACCATTGCCCTGTCAATCGGGTCCTCGTCGATATTGCGCACGAACTGCCCATCTATCTTGAGGAAATCCACCGGAAGGTTCTTCAGGTACGCAAGGGAGGACATGCCCTTGCCAAAGTCGTCCAGCGCAAACCGGCACCCCAGGACCTTGAGGTCGCTGATCAGATTTCCGGCCCTGCGCAGATTGGCGATGGCCGTCGTCTCGGTAATCTCGAAGCAGACCCTGGCCGCCAGCCCGTCGATGCGATCCAGCTGTGAGTGGATGTAACCCGTCGAGCTGTCGTCGTTGATCGTGTGACCGGACAGGTTGACGGCGCAGGCTTCCGTCGCCTCCAGTTCGTCGGGATTCTCCTCAAACCAGTCGACCAGGGACTTCAATACGCTGCGATCGATGTCGCCCATGAGTTTGAATCGTTCCGCCGCGGAGAGAAAATTGTCGGCGCGGACGAGTTCGCCGTTCTTCCCCGGCAGTCGCAGCAGGATCTCGTAGTGCTTTCCGGCCGGGACATCCGAACCCAGGGGCAGGAGAATTTGCCGGGTGAGCAGAAAACTGTCGTGCTGCAGCGCTTCGTGCAGCGGGCCGATCCATTTCATCTGCGAACTGCGCGCCATCAACAGCGAGTCGTCCGGGTGGTAGACATGGATCCGGTTGCGCCCCGATTGCTTGGCCGCAAAACAGGCCTCACCCGCCGCGCTCAGCGCCTGGGTCATATTGAATTCGTGCCGCGACAAGGGAACGATCCCGATGTTGACGGATATCCTGATACTTCGGTCCTCCCATTGAAAGGCTTGCGCCGCCACCCGCTCGCGCATTTCCTCGGCAATCTGTTCCGCCCGCTTGACGGGACAGTCCGTCAGCAGCACCGCGAATTCGTCACCCCCGGTTCGCGCCACGGCATCGGAGGTTCGCGAAAATGATTTCAGCAAATGACCCAGCTGCCTCAGGAATTCGTCCCCGGCACCGTGCCCGTAGGTGTCGTTGACCAGCTTGAACTGCTCGATGTCGAGCAGGCACAGAACATGTTCGTGTGTGGTCTCCCCCAGCGAGATCGAGAGCCGTCGTTCGAACTCGCCACGATTCAGCAGTCCCGTCAGTGCATCGTGGATGACGTGGTAGTACAGCTGCTTCTGGAGTTCCCGCTCGGAACTGACGTCGTGGAACACAATAATCGCACCTTCGATTTCTCCGCCGGGTGCGCGGATCGGCGACGCTGAATGGCTGACCTGGCGCTTTGTCCCGGCCCTACCCACCAGTATGTCGGCGCCCTTTGTCGTCGCGGTACCGTCGCGCAGGCACGATTTCAGCAAGCCTGTAACCGGCCGGCGACTCTTCTCGTCGAACAGGGAAAACACGTCTCCCAGTGGCCGACCGCGCGCCTCCTCGCCACTCCAGCCCGTCAACGCGCGCGCCGCCGGATTGACAAGCTGCACACGTTCCGCGCTATCGGTCGTGATGACGCCATCGGCAATGGATTGCAGCATGCCAAGCGCCCTGTCCTTCTCCTCCGACAGACTTCTGGAGTCGTGTTCCATCGTCCGCGCCCTGACGAGCAATTCGTCCCGAACCGCATAGTTGGCCCCGTATCCGAGCCACAGCAGCAGAAAACCGTACGCAGTCGCTGCGACCGCCAGGCACACGCCTATCGAATCAGCGGTCCCGGGGTCAGGCAGATCGGGAAATTGATACGCATTGAGGTACAGCACGGCAAATCCGGCTACGCAGCTACCCGTGACGATGCTCAATGCCAGGGCATGGCGGCGATCAAGAACGAGGTACCCGATGAGGGCGACGGGGAGAAACCAGAACAACGCCCCGACAGTGCCGCCGGAGAGATAGACATTGACGTAGATCGAAAGGAGCAACAGTCCCGCGGAGATGACCCAACCGGGATTCACGGAGAGCCGGTAGGGTGCGAGCAAATACAGCGCCGGGGAAATGGCCAGCACCAGCGACGCAAGAACCAGAATTACGGTCCCCGGAACCAGGTCGATCGCCAGGATCCACAGAACAATACCGAAAAGGAGCCAGATGACAGGAAGGGACAAACACGCCATGACGACGGCGCGAACACGCATCCCATCGGCAATGCCATCATTGCCGACCGCCGCGTCAGGCCGGTTCACGACACTAAGGCGATTTCTGTCAAATGACATACCAGCCTTCGCCCGTCTTCGGCGTTGCGCCAACCGTCACGTAGCTCGCTACGCTCCGGTTGTCGCGCCTTGAATACGAACGAAAATCCGGCGCATTCTGGTATGCCATTTTCCGGCAATCACCTAAGCGAAGCACCTTTCACCTTGCCCTGTTTATTCTTGTCCGGATCTTCGCCAGAGAGTAATGTGTCCGGAAGCCTCCTTGCCCCCCCGGATCAGTCGCGGCGCAATGTGAGTCCCGGGAGACTGTCCGTCAAACCCGGGACATGTACCAAACCACCGAGGCGTCCCGCCCGGACGGTGACTTCGCCCATTAGCTACAGAATCTCCCACTGCCCCAGGCAGGGTGACTCACTATGGCCCTATTTACCCGTAAGGCGCAACACCGGACCACGTGCGATCAATCGTAACCAGCCCCCGCTCTCATGAAACACGTCGTCTGCTCAACGCCACGATGCCAACCAGGGCAGCCACGACGGCAATCATGTAACGGGGAATGAGCGTTCCCGATTCACCGCCTTCCACCATACTCTCCGCCGTAAAACCCTTGGACTCTTTCGATACCTGCGCGGGTATATCCAGTCCGTTAGGCGCTACCGGGTGCATCGCGACGGGGTTCATCGCCACCTGAAGCATCACGGAATCCCCTGACCCGGTGCGATCAGGATTATGTACCGGGTCCAACCCGGGCTCAGCCTGCCTCTGGCGGTCCCGCCTGCAAGATTCGTCGTCCTTCACACACTCCCGGGCGCTATTCTCATTACTTATAGCAGCAATATGAGACTCGTTGGCCCACAACGCGCCCCAAGTCAACATACCGGCAAACAACACGACACCGAACATCCCTTTTCTGATCGCCTTATGCATCCTGTCAATCCCTTTTCCTTGCTGAACCCGAATCCTATCCAGGCACAGAAAACACTCCATGAGCTACAGACAACGCAACACAACCGACAAATCCCTCTGTCACCCGAACCGCCCTGTCTATCCGACCAAGTCCTGCTTCAAGTATACAAAAACATCGTGCGCTGTGGCCGGGTAAATGCGAAACGCCCCACATTCCTGTCTTACCCGGATCTCACGAAACCGTCAAGTTGCGAGTCTCCGCACACTCGAACGGTCACACGGTCACCACCCCGGGGGCAGCTTTCCCCTGATCGTAATGATCTTGTTCTCGGTATGGATGTATCCCCCGGTCGTCAGGTCCTTCATGATCCGGCTGACCATCTCGCGCGAGGCTCCGACCATGTCCGCGATATCCTGATGAGTCAACCGCTGCTCCACGACGTGCTGCCCGTCCTTCTCTCTCGCAAGTTTGAACAAGGTTCTCGCCACCCTGCCATAGACGTCGTTCAGTGCCAGATTCTTGACCAGATCGGTCAGTTCCCTGATGCGCCGGGTCATCCCCCGAAGCAGCTTCATGGCCACATCGGGACATTCGGAGAGACAGTTCATGAATTCCACCCTGGAAACGAATGCCAGTCGCGACGGAGTCAGGGTCACCACCGACGCGGACCTTGAAACGTCGTCGATCAGCGCCAGCTCCCCGAAGAATTCACCGGGACCCTGCAGATTCAGGATGGCCTCCTTGCCCTTCTCATCGCTGACAAACACCTTGACCCGCCCTTCGATAATGACATACATGAAATTGCTGGTGTCACCCTCGTTGATGAGCATCGTCCCCTTGGGAAAGGATTTTACGGTACCGTGCCGCGCAATCCCGTCGACATCTTGCGGAGACAAGTCACCGAACATCGAACCCGCACTGTCCATCACGTCAGCCCCCGGTCTTGGTCACGCATGCAATTGTATATAATTATGGATTCGTAATGCTCTCCTGTCCTCGCATTTAGGCGATTGCCGGAAAAGGACATACCGGATTGCGCAGGATTATCGTTCGTCTTCAAGGCGCGGTAACGGGCGCATAGTCGTTCTATGCAACCGTTGCCGCAACGCCGAAGACGGACGAAAAGACAAGCAGGATGGTATGTCATTT
>JAYENI010000230.1:0-24053 GCA_034722015.1 Pseudomonadota bacterium | reverse complement strand
TAGGTCTTCTCGAATTCGTCGATCACCAGCCACTGGTACCCGGTGGACAGTTCGACATGCGAGCCATCGTCATTGACCTGACTGCGCAGTTCATCGTTCAGGGTTGACAACGCGACCTCACGCCAGCCCGCCGCGCCTCGGATCTCCGGAAACACCGAACAGGCCGTCGCGAGACCGTTCTGTTCCCTGAGCAAATGATTTCCACTGGTGCGAAACAGCGACAGGAACTGCATGTGATCGCGGATCGAGCGCAGCATCAGCAGCTTCGTGTCGTCGTCGAATCGCGCCGAACCACGAAAAAGGCCGAATGAAGGAATCCAGCTGATCCGTAACCTGAGGGCCACCTCCATCAGTCGCCACGCATGATGCCGCTCGTCTCGTGCGGGGATGGGCGGATTCTCCCTGATCCAGTGTCTGAGTTGCGCCACGAATGCGCTGGCGTAGCGTTCGTCACCGCTCGAGCGGTACGCCAGGCCGAGGACCACCCACCAGGCGTGGCGATTCAGCATCCAGAGCCACTCCCGCTTGCCGGCCACGTTGCGCGACCACTCGATGTTCCCCTGAGAGTCCACGGCGGGACGGATGCCCGATGGAGAGAGATCGAAGCCGAGGATCGTTTCCGCTCGCTCCACGATCCCCTTATCTTCCAGGGACTTCAGGTCCAGCCGAAGGTCGGTGAGGTACCGGTCGGGATCGGGCCAGTCTTTCGTGACTCTGATGCCGTAATACCCCAGCAGCTCCGCACGGGCGCCACGCGTGTCCCCACGCTCGAGCGCGGAGTCAATCGCCCCGATTTCGAACTGTCCGAGAAACTTGCGCTCATCAAGCGTCAGAACCGATCGCATGCCAGGAGAGATCAGCGTGGATAGTCTCGTTTTAAGCGCCCTGACAAAATCCATTTCCAATCCTTCCTCTACCGAACGAATCGCGGAGACAGCCTGCATTCCCGGGGCATGCGCCAGGTTCTTGCGGCACCTCGTGAATGCGCTCGACCTTGCCGGGTGTGTTGGCGTTCCGGTGTCAAACTGTCCGCGGGAGCACGAGGCGCCGGCATTATCCCGTCTCGCAACACCCTGCCAGTTTTGAGATACTGACCGAGTGCACGGACGCCTCAACCAAGCCGGGGCCCGGGTAGATGTTTACCCGGTTTACGCAGGTTGCCGGGGTAAGCGTTCCGCGGGCGATGACCTGGGCGTCGGCAACATTGCCGGTGCGGGCTCATGCCAATTCCGCAGGATATCGCAACTACCCGGCAGACCTGAAAACCGGCATTGAGTAGCGGCAATGGGGCGTTTGCGGAGGAAGTGTTGCCGGCATGGATGCCGGCAGCAAGCTTACAGGGATGTATTGACAGCGTCTTCCGGAGCAAATTGCCCCATTGCCGCTACGACCCGGCGGCCGTGCTGAGCAGTTACAGGAAATCACACTATCGCTTTTCAAAGCAACCCAATTCAGGGAAGTTCAACATTATGGCAGCAAAGGAGTTCACGTGGTCGGGTTTCGTCGTTCGCCTGATCGCCGCATTGTTTCTGGTCTTCGCCACCTACAACCCCGGTGGCTATTCCTACTACCACTGGCTCGAGGGGACATTGCCCGAGTTCGATCCACTCATGGCGATCGCCGGCGTCTGCCTGGTGATCGGCTGGGTCATCTTCCTTCGCGCAACGTTCCGTTCACTGGGTCTTTTCGGCGTCATCCTGGCATCCGCGCTGTTCGGCGCGATCCTCTGGCTCGTGGTGGACAAGGGGTGGATCGCACCGGATAGTTACACCACCATTTCCTACATCGTGCTTGTCCTGCTTTCCGCCATCCTGGCCACGGGCATGTCCTGGTCTCACATCCGCCGTCGTATGACCGGGCAATTCGACGTGGACGAGGTCGAGGAGAACTAGCAGGCTGTTGAAGAAGTTTCAGGTGAGTGCGAGACAAGGCAAAATTTGGCGAGAAAGCGCAGTTTACAAGGCGTAAATGAGCATTTGGAGCCGAATTTTAACGCCGTATCGTGCCACATGAGGGTTTTTCAGCAGCCTGCTAGAAGCGGCACTTCCCGACCCGCGCGACGGCAACTCCCCGCGGGCGGCGACCTTCTTGCGAAACCACAGGCGAGGCCTTCTCGAACATGAAAAACATCGTCATCCTGGGTGCGGGCACGGGCGGAACCGTCATCGCGAACCTGCTCTCCAGCAAGCTCAACCTGAAGGAATGGGCGATCACGATCATCGACAAGTCCGACGAGCACCATTACCAGCCGGGCTATCTGTTCCTGCCCCTGCGTCTCTACGGCTACGAGGAGCGCGACAAGGTCGTCCGCAGGATCGACGAAAAACTCCCCAGGAACACGAGCTTCGTCAAGGCCGAGATCAAGCTGATCGACCACGTGAACAAAAAGGTCGAGACCGGGGACGGCGTCTACGCTTACGATTTCCTGATCACTGCGATGGGGTGCCGGATCGCGCCTGAAGAGGTCGAAGGCATGGCGGAGGCCATGGGCAACGACGTACACACGTTCTATTCCCTGGACGGCGCGATGCAGCTGCAGCAGGCGATGGACGGCATGGAGTCCGGCCGCCTGCTGGTCCATATCGCCGACATGCCGATCAAGTGCCCGGTCGCGCCCATCGAGTATGCGTTTCTCTCAGACTACTACTTCAACCTCAAGGGCATCCGCGATCAAGTCGACATCACCCTGGTCACGCCGTTCAGCGGCGCCTTCACCAAACCCAATGCCAACCGCATCCTCTCGGGTATCGCCGAGGAAAAACGGGTCAGTATCGCGCCGAATTTCTCCATCGAGCGCGTCGATCAGGGCAGGAAGCAGATCCATTCCTTTGAGGGAGAGACCCTCGACTACGACCTGCTGGTTACCATCCCTCCCAATGTCGGCCCTGCCGTCATCGATGCATCGGGGCTGGGCGACGGCACAGGCTACGTCCTCACCGACCCGAGAACGCTGCAGGCCAGGAAAGCGGACGGGGTATATGTGCTCGGCGACAACTCCAACGTGGCGACCTCCAAGGCCGGTTCGGTCGCCCACTTCGAGGCCGAGACGGTGCTGGAGAACATCCTCAACGAGATCGAGGGCAAGAAGCCGATACCGAGCTTCGACGGCCACGCCAACTGCTATATCGAGTCGGGCTACAACAAGGCCCTGCTGCTGGACTTCAACTACGACGTGGAGCCCCTGGAAGGACACTTTCCACGCCCCATGGTGGGGCCTTTTTCGCTGCTCAAGGAGTCGTACATCAACCACATGGGCAAGATCGTGTTCGACTGGGTGTACTGGAACATGCTCCTGACCGGTATCCTGCCGATGGTCCCGCTGATCCCGTCTCAGATGAATTTCATCGGTAAGGACCTGACCACGCTTCCCAAGGTACAGCGTTCCAAGGAGATCAAGATCCGGGACGTGATGACCACCGATGTCGTCACCGTCCAGACGGGAGCCCCCGTCTACAAGGCCGCCGAGGCGATGGTCGAGCACAACATCAGCAGCGTGCCGATCGTGGACGTCGACAACAAGCTCATCGGGATACTCAGTGAATCGGACTTCCTGAGCGCACTCAATATCAGTGAGGACGGGGCGGTGGCCCAGCTGTTCGACATGGTCATCCGGAGGAACCGGCCCAAGCGTGCGGCCGGCACCACCGTGGATGGCATGATGACCCCGAATCCCATTACGGTCGGCGAGGATGCGAGCCTGAGGCAGGCCATCGAGCTGATGGACCACAACAGCATCAAACGGCTGGTGATCACCAACGAGGAAGACCACGTGAAGGGTGTGATCTCCCGCCCCGATCTGATGAAGCTGTTTTCCCGTAAGGGGTGAGATACCGGGAATCCCGTCGGCTCGACCTGCCGCGCGAACGCATCTTCGCGGTCGTGGCGGACATCGAGCGTTATCCTGATTTTGTGCCCGGATGGGAGTCCGCCAGGGTCCTGGCGCGCGACAAGAATGGCCTCACCGTCGAACAGGGTGTCGGCATCGGCCCGGTTCTCAAGACTTTCCATTCGCGAGCGCGCATCGAGGCACCGTCGAGGATAAAGATCGAATCGATCGACGGACCTTTTCGCAAACTGGAGATCGACTGGTCATTCGTACCCGGCGAGTCCGGGGACTGCTCCGTGAACCTGGCCGTGGACCTGCAATCCAGGGGGGGAATTACCGGGCGCTTCATCGAGGCCAATTTCGACACGGTCGCGCGACGCCTGATCCCTCTCTTTGTTGACCGTGTTCGTGCTATCCAGAGGCGCGGGCAACGGGACGTCCCGCGCCGGCATCCCGGCTAGGAGCCTTCCCTTGCCACGATCAGAAATTCCAGCCGAATCTCGTCTTTCAAGGAGAACGCACCGGCCAGCATACTGAAGGGTTCGATGCCGAAATCGGACTGCTTCACACTGAACTCTCCGGACAGTCGTGTCTTCATCTTCCCTCCCGTCCCGGGTAAGCCGGGGCGTTTCACGTGTCACGGGCCTGAACGGCCGGCGTCACGGCATGGACAGCGAGTGCAGCACCCACATCACCAGCAGCATGAACACGAAATACAGCACCAGAAACGTGTACGCCGGGCGCCAGAGCCGCTGTCCCCGCAAGAATCCGCTTCCGGTCAGCGTATACCGCGCGATCTCCTCCACGGGCCGGGCCCTGGTCAAGGGACCCAGTAGCAGGGTCACGAGAATCGTGATGAGCAACCCGAGCAGGTTCCACCACATCCAGAAAAGATCCGGAAACGCGACCCACAGGATCAGGTTGAACCCGACGCCCGCAAGAATGCCCGTAAAAATCGCCACCGTCGTGGCGCGTTGTGAAAGGACCCCGGTGAGAAATGCGGCCAGGATCGGCCCGTAGAATGCCGATCCGATCTTGTTGATACTCTCAACCACGGTATCCGAGATTCCGCCCACGACCAGCGCGAAGGCCGCGATCAGGCATCCCCAGAATACGGTCATCCCCTTGCCCAGCCACAGTGCCTGTCGCACGGACAAGGTGAATCGTTTCTCGATGAAGTCCCGCATCGAGGCGGCGGACAACGAATTGAGCGCGGAATCCAGACTCGACATCGAGGCCGCCAGCAGCGCGGCGACCAGCAGCCCCCGCACACCCTGGGGCAGATATTCGAGTATGAAGACAGGCACGAGAAAATCGAGAAACTCCCTGGGGACCTGCTGCTGATACTCAGGGGACAGGGCGTAGACCCCGCCGATCGCCAGACCCAGGAATGCGTACAACAGGGTCAGTGGAAAACGGACATAGCCGTTGAGATAAAGGGAGCGGCGCGTCCCCGCCATGTCCTTCGCGGACAATTCCCGCTGCACCTGGCTCTGGTCCGTCCCGTAGTACGCCGTGTAGAGAAACAGACCGCCGACGACGAATCCCCAGAATGGCGTGGACCCGCCGTCCGACAAACCGGTGGTGAAATCCAGGGCGCGCAAACGGTCCGGATGGACCGACGACAGAACGGAATCCAGCCCGCCGGCCACCTTGAGCGCATAGAAGATACACACAACGATGCCCGACATGAGGATGCCGATCTGTATGACATCGGAATAGACGACCGCCTTCATGCCGCCGATCGTGTCGTAGATGACCGTGAAGACCGCCATCATCACGATCGTCATCCAGACGGGCAGATCGAGCATCACGGTGAGGACGATGGCGCTCGCGTACAGGGCGACCGCGGTGCCCAGTGCCCTGCTGACGAGGAACACGGCGCTGACAAGATAACGCACCGACGAACCGAAGCGCAGTTCCAGATATTCGTAAACGCTGATGAGATCGAGGCTGCGAAAGAAGGGAAGAAGCAACGCCGCCGTGACGATCATGGCAAGCGGCACGGCGAGTTCGTATTGCAGCCAGGTGAACCCGCCGCCGGGCTTGAGCGCGACGAATGCGGGTATCGAGATGAAACTGATCGCAGAGGTCTGGGTCGCCATGGTGGAGATACCAATCGCCCACCAGGGCATGTCACGTCCGCCGACGTAGTAGTCGTCCTGATTGGTCTGCCCGCGACTCAGGTAGACGCTGAGTGCGATCATTCCGACCGCATAGACGGAGATAACACCCCAGTCGAATAGCGTCACTCGATATTGTTCCTGTTATCTGGAAGAGACGGGCAGGGAAGCGCCCGAGGATCAACTGCGCCCGAAATCATCCTCGAAGCGTTCGATGTCATCCTCGCCGAAGTAGTCTCCGTGCTGTACCTCGATAAAAACGAGGGGCACGTCACCCGGATTCATGATCCGGTGCAGGGCCTGTTTCGGAATATCCACCGAGTCCCCGGGACCCAGGTTCAGTTCCTCGTCACCACGGGTCACGAGCGCGGAGCCGCGTACGACGTGCCAGTGCTCGCTGCGCCGTCGGTGGCGCTGCAGCGACAGCCGCTTGCCGGGCAGGACGGTGATCTCCTTGACCTTGTGGTCCTCGGCATCCAGCAGGATCTCGTAGCTGCCCCAGGGGCGCACGCTCTCGTCGTCGATCGTCTCGATATCGCTCATGTCGGATCCCTGGTTGACGTGTTTACGGGGTTTCTCGTGAATTCGTCCGATGGATCCAGCGGGTCTGCCAAGGCGCCATCTCCACGACGCCCGCCTCCCCGTCGATGACCTCGTCGGCGACGATGTCCTTCCAGGGGGACCCCGGCGATGCCTCGGACCTGTCGCCAAACAACCGGGACGTGTCGATCTCCTGCACCGCCTTCGTGATGTTGTGGACCGAAACCACGCGATCCGATCCGTCCGGGGCGACTCGTTCGACGCCGAACAGTCCTTCTTCCAGTTCCAGCACACGCTGGGGGCCGTCCGGGTGAAACGCCGGGTGTTGCGCACGCAGGGCGAGGAGACGACTGTACTCATGATACACACGCGAGGTGACGGAGGTCTGATCGGAAAGCAGGTCGTTCAACTGCGCCTCAGACCAGCGCCCCCGGTTGATGGCCCTCGGGTGACCGGTCTGTCGTACACCAAAATAGTCGTTTCTTCCGGCGGTCAGGCTGTGGAAATAGATCGCGGGGATTCCCCGCAAGGCCAGGGCGATGGCCTGAGAACAGAGAAATCGCGCGATGTGCGCGGGCTCGTCGTCGAGCGCCGGATCGCCCAGGGCGTCGAACCAGGTGATATTCAGCTCGTAGGGACGCGCCTGGCCGCCGTCCCCGGTGCGGGAGGACACCCGCCCGCCAAGCTTCTTTACCCGCTCCACGAGGCTGAACAACTCTTCGTCGGGGACGATGCCCTCCAGGGGCCGCACGCCGACACCGTCGTGCGAGGCGGTGAAATTCAGGAAGGTACACCCCGGCGGGGGGTCTCCCAGGTCCCTCGCCCACGCGGTCAGGTAGCGCGAATTTCCGGTCTGCAGCGCGTGCAGCAACAGGGGCGGCAGGCTGAACTGGTAGACCATATGGGCCTCGTCGCCGTCGCCGAAGTAGCTGACGTTCTGCGCATGGGGCAGGTTTGTCTCCGTGAGCAGGAGGGTACGGGGCGAGAGTGCTTCGAGGACGTCCCGCAGGAGCTTCACGACCTCATGCGTCTGCTCCAGATTGATGCAGGGGGTCCCGACCTCCTTCCACAGATAGGCGATGGCGTCGAGCCGGATGATCCTCGCCCCGCGTTTCGCGTACATGAGCAGGATGTCCAGAAACTCGAACAGCACGTCGGGATTTGAAAAATCGAGGTCCACCTGGTCGGCGCTGAAAGTGGTCCAGATGAAACGCTCGCCACAGGGCGTCTGCGTCCGGGTGAGCAACGGGCTGGTTCGCGGCCTGACCACCGCACTGAGATCCACGTCGGGGTCCATCGAGAAAAAGTAGTGCCGCTCGGGCGCGATACCCGTCTGGAAATGACGGAACCACGCACTCTGGCTCGACACGTGGTTCAGCACCAGGTCGAACATCAGGTCGAAGTTCTCGCCGATGGCCTCCACGTCCTCCCACCCGCCGAGCGCCTCGTCCACCTTGCGGTAGTCGATGACGGAAAATCCGTCGTCCGAACTCCAGGGAAAGAATGGCAGGATATGGATCCCGCGCACCACGCCCTTCAGATAACGGGTCGCGAAACGGTTCAGGGTCCGAAGGGGCTTTTCACCCTCGGCCCTGACCATGTCACCGTAGGTGATCAGGACCGAATCACCCTGGTCCCAGCGGGTCGGCCTGCGCTCGTGTCGCCAGGCGACGTCCAGCCCGAACCGCCCCGCCAGAACGCCCAGACGCTCCAGCAACAGCGGGGTCCGCTCCTCACCGTAGAGCCGCTCGAAACGCGTCCTGAGCTGGTCGATGAGATACCTTGGGAATACGATCATGGCTCAGTCGGTCAGGTGCCTGATGTTGTTGAACAGAGACTGCAGGGCATAGCGAAGCACCCGATAGCTGTAGTACCTCCCCGCCAGCTCGTAGTTTTGCCTGGCAACGGCTTCACGGTAATCGGGGTCGTCACACAGCCTCCGAACCTCCACGACGGCGCGCCGATTGATGAACCCGTCGATCGTCGGCAACCTGAAGCCCTTTGGCTCGATATCGCGCGCAAACACGTCGTAGCGGTTGACCAGCACGGGTTTGTGGAAATAGATAGCCTCCATCAGTGCGTTGCCGAACCCCTCGTAGAGGCTGGGAAACGTCACCAGATCCGCGTGCTGATAGAGATCCTCGAGCACGTACATCTTGCGGCCCTGGCCGTCCAGCTGGCGCACGTCCGCCACCCGGTCGTTGATCAGTACCAGCTCCACGTTCTCGTCCTGGGCCATCTCGCGGATCTGGCGAAGGTAATCGACGCCCTCGTCACCGGCATCGTGGGATACGACCAGTTTGTAGCGCCGGTCGTTCAGGCGCCGCAGCAGCATGATGGCGTGCTCGATGCCCTTTCTCGGGACGATACGGGTCGGCTGCAGCACGAAGATATCGTCTTCTAACAGGCCGATCTGCTCCCTGACGTCCTCGTTGTAGTCGTCCAGCGGCGGAGGCGGGTTGTTGAAATCCAGCACGTTGGGAATCAGCACGGACCCGATCCCCTTGCGCCAGGCGAGTTCCTCGCGTGCCGCCTTGTTGATCACCACGTGCTGCAACCGCGGGATCCGGGGCGGAAACGCCATCTCCAGGTAGTCGTGCGCCGCGGAATTGTGGAACCGGTTGCGCTCCCAGTAGAAATCGTGGTGGTGCGCGATGGCCGGTATTTCCGTCTCGATCAGGAATTCCGTGATCGCGATGCCCAGTGGGACGTGCATGGGAATGGTCACGGCGTTCTGCACAATGAGGACCGTCAAGTCGAACTTCTCGACGAACTGGTAGAGCGTCAGCTTCAGGTAATCGACCATCTCGCGTATGCGCACCGCCGTGACGCGCTCGCGATGCCGCTTCTGCCCCCAGAGGCGTTCGTTGATCCACTGCACCTCACCGTGCTGGAAAAACGCCTCCGGCACGCACAGACTGATGTCCGGGTCGCGATCCAGCTGCCCACCGTACCAGTAGCTGACGTGGCCGTCCTCCCACAACACCTCGGCCCACTTGGCCGACTCGAGCGACACGCCGTCGGTTCCGGCGAACCGTGTCGAGATAAAACCTACATTCTCAGGCATCTTGTCGCGCCCGGCACACCTTGACGGAGCGCCGGTATCTGGTGTCCGGATTCGATTCGGGGAGAAATCACTTTCCGCCGTTTATAGCCTGAATGCCCGGGCAGCGCCAGCAAAAATGCATCCGGATCCCCGGTAATCCCCTTGACATGATGAACCTGCCCGGACGTTAGCCCCGACGATTGTGCGCTCTCCGGGGATCGGTCAAACTAGGGACCATCGGTGGTCCCGGGGAATGCCGCCGGGAACACTTCCACGGACGAGTCAATCCCTGACACGTGAAGATAACCTACCGCCCCCTCGACACGGAGGTCACATGACCCACCCAACGCTCGCCACGCAGGATTCCGGCAGATGGGTCCATGACCTGCCGGTATCCCTCGGCGACTACCGTGAAATGCTGCTCGCGAATCTGATCATGATCGGCGAGATCCCGGCGCCTGCCTTCGACGAGGCGGCCCGAATCGAATTCGTCAAGCAACGCTTCACGGAATGCGGCTTGCAGAAGGTCTCTTCCGACAGTGCCGGAAACGGCCTCGCGGTGCTCCCCGGCCAGAACGGGGGGAGGAGCATTCTGCTCACCGCGCATACCGACACCCCGTTCCCGGATACGGTCGCACACACACTGACGGTTTCCAGCGACCGGGTCACGGGCCCCGGGGTCGCCGACAACAGCCTGGGTCTGGCGGCGCTCACCACCCTGCCGACGATACTCGAAGGCCTCGGACTCGGATTTACCCACGACCTGGTGTTCATGGCGGACACGCGCAGCCTGGGCAAGGGCAACCTGGAGGGACTGCGCTCCTTCCTGACCCGCGCGGACATACCGATACTCGCCGGTCTCACCATCGAGGGCGTGCAGCTGGGACGCCTCGATTACATCTCCCTTGCGACGCTCGGCGGCGAGATCGCATGCGTCACCGACACCACCAACGGCACCGCCAACGCGGACACGATCGCCGCGCTGAACCAGATCATCACGCGCCTGCGCAACATCCCGATGCCGGGCGAACCCCTGACGCGACTGGTCCTGGGATCCATCGCGGGCGGCACCTCGTACAAGTCGCCCGCGCACTCGGCCACGTTGCGGTTCCAGCTGCGCGGGGAGTCCGATACCGTGGTCGACGGCATCGCCGAGGAGATCCTGACCATCTGCGAGGAAGTGGCGACGGACCTGGAACTCGGTGTCAACTTCGACGTGATCGCCAGGACCCGCGCCGGGGGCCTGTCGCCCGGGCACCCCCTGGTCCAGAATGCGCTGGCCGTCCAGGAATCACTCGGAATCAATACACTCGCTCCGGCACATTCCTCGGCCGCGTCGGTCTTTCTCGAGGGGGGGCTACCGTCCCTGACCGTCGGTGTGAGCCGCGGGGAAAACCGCGGTGGTGTGAATGAATACGTCGATATCAAACCGACACTGAAGGGCCTCGCACAGGTCATCGGCATCCTCAGGGCGATCGACGGAGGTTGCTGTGGCGAAGATTGACGAGTGGCTGAACAACAACACCTTTCACTACGGCCAGTTCTGGGACATCAAGCGCCTGATCAATACGAAGGAGAAGCGCAACATCAAGGTATCGTTGTGCATCCCCACGCTGAACGAGGAACTGACCATCGCAAAGGAGGTGGTCCTGTTCAAGTCTGAACTCGTCGATCGCTATCCCCTGCTCGACGAGATCGCCGTGATCGACTCCGGCTCTACCGACCGAACCCTGGAGGTCGCGGAATCGTTCGGCGCGGACGTCTATCTCTCCTCCGACATCCTGCCGCACCAGGGCACCCGGCGCGGCAAGGGCGAAAACTTGTGGAAGGCGATCCACCAACTCTCCGGCGACATCATCGTCTACGTCGACGCAGACATCAAAAACATCCATCCGCGCTTCGTCTACGGGCTTGTCGCTCCCCTGATCTACCGCCCCGAGATCCACTACGTCAAGGCGTTCTACGACCGCACGCTGGCCGACGAGACCGGGATCCGCCCGTCCGGCGGGGGGCGCGTGACCGAGATCCTCGTCCGTCCCCTGTTCTCGCTCTTTTTCCCGGAACTGGCGGCGCTGATTCAACCGCTTTCCGGCGAGTACGCCGTGCGGCGTCACGTCCTCGAGCGCATCCCCTTCCCGATCGGCTACGGGGTAGAGACCTCCCACCTGATCGACGTGTACTCGGAATGGGGCCTGGAGGCCTTCGGTCAGACGGACCTCGACCGTCGCGTGCACCGGCACCAGCCGACGCGCGAACTCGGCAAGATGTCGTTCGGCATCCTGCACGCGTTTCTCACGCGGCTTCGTTCCCGGGGGATCACCGGAGAGATGCCGCCCCTGACCCCCATCCTGAGACAATTCCAGGTCAACGAAGGCAAGTACGAGCAGGTGGTCTATGAGCTTCCTGAGGAAGAGAGGCCGCCAATGATCGACATCCCCGAGTACCGGGAACGGTTCGGGGCCAACGACAATTGAGGTGGATCACACCAAATCGCGGACCGCACCACTGAAACACGGCAGACTGGAGCGTCGCTGAACCGTGCGCATCGCGGTCGTTCACTACCACTTGCAGACCGGCGGGGTCACGCGCGTCATCCGGCACGCGGGCGAATCGCTGCGCGGACGCGGCGCCTCCCTGGTCGTCCTCTCCGGCGCTCCGCCGGCGGAGCCCTTGCCCGTCGAGGTTCGCGTCGTCCCGGGACTGCGTTACGAGGCGGAACGGCCCGACATGTCACCGCATGCACTGGCCGTGGAGCTGTCG
Organism: Pseudomonadota bacterium; assembly: GCA_034722015.1. Lineage (GTDB taxonomy): Bacteria > Pseudomonadota > Gammaproteobacteria > JAJDOJ01 > JAJDOJ01 > JAJDOJ01. The sequence goes on along the minus strand of JAYENI010000230.1, from coordinate 11,758 downwards.
GCGACCGCGGCAGAAGCGATCGGCGGGCCGCCGGACATCTGGCACTTTCACAATCATTCGCTGGGCAAAAACCTGCTCGTTCCCGAATGCGTCCTGGAACTGGCGCGCGCCTGTCATCACCTGCTGCTGCAGATCCACGACTTCCCCGAGGACGGCCGTCCCCGAAACTACCGCGCGCTGAGACAAGCACTTGCCGACAGCCGGGGCCGAACTTCGCGCCTTTTCGAGACGCTCTACCCGATAGCCGATCACGTCCACTACGCCGTGCTGAGCGAGCGCGACGGCGACGCCCTTCGCGAGGCCGGGGCGCCGGGGCGCCAGGTGCACACATTGCCGAACGCCGTCTCGCTGGATCCCGTCGACGACCAGACCCAAACCGGTCCGGAGTCCGAAGCGCGCCTGTGGCTCTACCCCACCCGCGCGATCCGGCGCAAGAACCTGGGTGAATTCCTGTTGTGGGCGGCGATGGCCGGGAATACCGAACGCTTCGCGACCACCCGCGGCCCGGAAAACCCCCTTGAAAAACCGGCCTACGACGACTGGCGCGCCTTCGCGGCCCGGCTCGATCTGCCGATGGACTTTGGTGTCGGGGAGCGTTGCGGGGATTTCGCAGCCCTGCTGAAATCCGCCCATGCAATGGTGACCACCAGCGTGGCCGAGGGTTTCGGGCTTGCATTTCTCGAACCATGGCTGACGGGCAAGGCCGTCGCGGGCAGGGACCTGCCCGAGCAGACGTCGGATTTCCGGGACGAAGGCGTCGATCTCAACCACCTCTACCAACGTGTGGCAGTACCACGCGACTGGTTCGACGACGAGACGCTCCGGAACAAGGCCCGGTCGGCGCTTGAACACTCGATGTCGAGCTACGGCCGGGTCCCCGGTCCCGGAGACGCCGAGCGGGCGCTACGGGCCTGGACACACGGCGATACCATCGATTTCGGCCGACTGGACGAGGCGCTCCAGCAACAGGCGATCCTGCGGATCGCGCGATCAGACGGTGGCCGGCGTGATGTGTCTCCCACGGCACTCGCCCTACCCGAACCAGGCTCCGGCGTCGTCTCGCACAATCGCAGGATCATCGAAGAGACCTGGGGGATCGAGGCCTACGGAGACCGGCTGCTGGGGCTTTACGAGGACATGCTGGCAACGCCCGCGAGCCACACTCCGGGCGCGCTCGACGGCGACCGGCTGCTGGACCGCTTTCTGGCGCCCGAGAGGCTCTATCTGTTGCGCAACTGACCGGAACCGACGCCTTCCCGGGCGCGTCGATACCACGTCACCTGGACAACCATGGCAACCCACCCGAAAGACTTATCATTGCTCACCCTGATCCGGGAATCGAATGTCCCGCTCGCACCCCGCGAAACCGCCCTCGAGATACGACAGGGACCGGTCGATGGCATCAGGGCGGTTTTGTTCGACATCTACGGTACCCTCCTGGTCTCCGGGTCGGGCGACATCGGCACGGTCCGGGAAGATGCGGACACTGGTGCGGCGCTCACGGCGATGCGCAGTGCCGGCGTGATTCCGCAGGGCTTCGACATCGAAACGGATGCGGATGCGCTGCTGGAAGACACCATCCGGGCCCACCACACCGTCGCGCGCGACCGGCAAATCGAGTTCCCGGAGGTGAATATCACGAAGGTATGGCGCGACGTGATCGCCGCGCTCGGGTTGCCGGTGGCACAGGAAGGCCAATTGCGGCGGGTGGCGGTGGAACACGAATGCCTGACGAACCCCGTCTGGCCCATGCCCGGCCTGAAAGCGTCCCTCTCTGCGCTCTCGAGCACCGGCCGTCGCCTCGGCATCGTCTCCAATGCGCAGTTCTATACCCCTCTGACGATAGAGGCGCTTACCGGGCGCGCCCCGGACGGTCTCGGTTTCGAGCCCCGCCTGTGCGCGTGGTCCTGGGCGCAGGGCGAGGCGAAACCCTCGACCCGGCTGTTCCGTGGAATCCTCCAGGTACTGGACGGACAATACGGGATCGCGCCGGAGGAAACCCTGTATGTCGGCAACGACATGCTGAAAGACATCTGGCCGGCATCCGTCACGGGCTGCCGAACGGCGTTGTTCGCGGGCGACACGCGGTCACTCAGGCTGAGAGTGGATGATGATCGCGTCCGCGGTATCGAACCCGACCTGGTCGTTGACGACCTGCGGCAGATCCCCCGCTGCCTGCGGTAGTTTTCGACGATCCCGCAAGGAGGGCTACTGCAGCAGGGTAAAGTACTGCTTCTCGATCTCGATGAAGCACTGACCAAACTCGCCGACCGCGTGGTAGAACCGCGCTGGCTTCGTTTCCTGCAGGTCGGCGAAGAATCGTCCGATCCAGGGTTCGAGATAGCGCCTGAATATCTTCTCCTGCGAGGCGGGCTCGAACTCTTCCGGACAGGCGACGATCATCCCCATTACGTCACACAGTGCGCCCGCATGATCCTCGGTGGCACACGACCCTTCCCTGGGTTCGATACCCAGGGACATGAGATCGAAGCGCAGGTCCGCCGGCGGCTGGTCCATCAGCTCGCCAGTCAGGTACCACGACGCAAAGGGCATGATGCGGCCCCTGCCGCCCCAGGCGAACAGCGCGCGGAATTCATCGGCCACGGTATCGACATCGGTGGAGGCGGCGGCCTCGCGCAGGGCCTCCCAGCCCGGCGCCAGTGGCATGTGACTGTCCGCTCTGGCCACGTTGATGCGCGCCAGCGATTTCAACCGCTTTTCGGTCGGTGGAAAGGAAAGCAACTCACCGAGCAGGGTGTACGTGCCGGCCCTGATGTGGGTGACCGAATCGTCCTTCCACGACTCGGGAGCGACCTGCTTCACACCCTTGCCGCGCCCGGCCCTGGAAAGGCCGAAGGTCCATTTCATTTCCCGCCCCTCGAACTCCGCATTCCTGAAGGCCTCAGTATACCTATTCGATGCCCCGGCTTGGTAGTTCCTTGTGTTCTCATTGTCGAGGCAGGCAACTGATAGATATGAGGAACCCGGGTCGTTCACCCCACCTTGCCGTGGAACCTGGATTGGATGTCGGGTAGGGATCCATCGATTCGGATTTGGGGCAGGTTTCATGCAGAACGCTACAGAAGATCGGCCCAGTCGGTTTCCAGGTCGATGCCGGAACGGGAACGTGACCTGTCGAGGTCATAGACGTGCCGGCTCAACAGGTTTCGATCATCCTCGTGCATGAGGGTGAAGTTGATTGCGACGCGCCAAAGCGGCTGGTCCGTCCCGTTGACCGGTTCGCACCGGATCACTTCACCCTGAACGAAAATCCCCATGGACTCGGGAAACAGCCGGATACCCAGTTCGGCGAGCGTTCCAGGAGCATATTCGACCCGGGACGGGAATTGGATTCCATGCGCACTGACGTTGACCTCGTGAGACACCTCCAGGGGTAACCGCGGTTGCCCGTCCGTCAGGGCAATCGCGACGAGGTCGGTCTTGTAGTTGAGCGCCTCCAGCACGGCATACACATCCCGGTCCCGAACGGCAAGGTCCTTCAAGGCAGCGCTCGTTCGCTCGTTCACTTGCTGGAGATTGTTCGCCAGCAGAAAACGCGCGCGGCGCGTCTCGAAGGCATCGATGGCGTCGTCCATGCGGTTCACGTCGATGGCGCTGACGTACAGACCCACCCGATCGTCGAACCTGGATGATCGACGCTGCTCGGATCCGGGCATGTTGATTGGTTCTGACTCTCTCATGGCATTGCCGCGGCTCCATCAAAGGCGCCGGAACTATCGGGTCTCCATCGAGGCCGTGTGCCCCGATATCAGGTCCGGATGCTAACCAAGGGTCCCGTTTGTTCGCCCCGCCATCAGGGCAACCGGTCGGAGGAACCGACAAACGGTGTAGCGCCCTGCTTTACATCGGCATGGAAAGAAGCATAGGCGCGCCCGGCCGCTTTTTCACGTGGACGGTGCGTGCGTCGCATGTTGTCCCGGCGGTGCGACAGTTCGTCGGTTCTTTACCCCGGCTCGCGCCCCGCTCCCCTGCGATGCCGCACGGTGCCTTCCTATACTCGATCGCACAAGCAGGAACGGTCCTTCACCGCATCCCGACGCGGCATCCAGGACCCTCGAATTCAACAAAAATCAAAGTGTAGGACACACTCATGGGGATACACAGAACGACTTTGCATGCCATGGTACGGACCCTGATCGGGGTCTCGTCGTATGCGCTTGTATCGCTGCACGCCGGCGCCGCGTCGGACGATACGACAACGGTGTCCGGCGCAACCTCCAACCGGTCCGCCAGTGGCTCCGGACAGGGACCGCTGCCCGACCTGACCCGCGGGGCCTCCACTACCGGCACACAGCCGCTTGCCTACGAACCGGCCGACATGGGAACCACCAGGGATTTCGTACATGATACCCCGGAGGATGGCACGGGCCTGATCGAACTCAGGGCCACCCGGCGGCAGGCGGAGGCCGCGCCGGATTCCCTGCCTGAAGAACAGATGATTGCCGAAAACGGCAAGGACGCATTCGTGGTGCGCCGAAGGGAAGCGACCACTGACGGGCGTTTGCAGATGGAGAGTGCGCTGGGAGACCAGATGCTGAACACAAACCCGGTCGTCGGCGCCGGCTACCGCATCTCCCTCCCGCGCGCGACCATGCGGGGAATCAGCGCCTCCGGAGCCAGCAGCGAGTCGCAAGTCAACTGGAGCCTTGGCCAGACCGGCCGGCTCGAAGGGTCCGGCGAGAAGTCCTTTGTCGCGGACGGCGCCAGGGTCGCGGGCGTGGGCGTGAATCAGCAGGTACTCGAAGGATGGCACATCGGCGCCCAGGCCTGGACACTGCATGGCGGGGACGATGCGATGGATCCCAGCGCCGCCGCGGCGATCCGGTACATGCCAAAGGCGTCGAATCATGATGCCGAGTACGCCCTGCGGGCGTTGGTGGACGATACTGACAGCTGGGGGGTGATGCTCGACGGCGACGTTAAATTTGATCGTCTTGTGCATCGTGCAGGCCTGTTCCGCCTGGAACCCGACGTGAACTGGGCCGGACAATCCGTTCCTTCCGACACCGAGGGGGGATACTGGCACACGGAATTTGCGCTGGGTCACCATACCTGGAGCGGCGGGATCGAGGCCGAGCGAAACAACATTCATCACGACCCGCGACGGGCGGGGTTGAATGTGGCAAGGGCATTTTCCGGATTCTCGCATCGTGTCTCCGGGCAGACTGTTCTCAATGGCGCGGCCCGTTCGGAATTTGAGCGCAACGTGAGCGGGCTTCCGGGTGAGGACCGCGACCTCTACCGTCTGGAACTCTCCATGGACAGTCCCCTGCCGGCCGGCACTGCGCGCCTCGCGCTTTCGTGGACGGGCGATTTTCGCACCGACGATCGCGAGGAGACCGTCGGTTTGAGCTGGGAACAAAACTGGCTCGAATCAGACGAGGGCACCCTGCGCAGCCGGTTCGACCTGAACCGGACCACGCATCCGGACGGTGCCCGGTACCGGCCAACTGCCAGTATGGCCGTTGGCCGCCCACTGGGACGCGGCACCGACATCAGCGGCACCGTGTTCTACACGCCGGAGCCGGGAACCGGTGAGACCGATCCCTTTCCCGATGCCGGTTGCGCCGCGGTGGACACGTGTTCGCACGGCACCGGAACTTCGATCTGGCTGGCCCTGAACAAGTCCTGGTAAGCCTGGCAGGTGCGTGCGGGCTGATCGTCATCCGGATCAGGTGTCGATGCGCAGGAATGCCAGACATTCCGGTTCCAGGGTATCCCGCGCTTGGTCGAGGACCCGCCGCGCCTGCGCCTCGTTGAGCTCGGTCTTGTGGTCTCCAACACGCCCTCCCCGGATAAAACCGCCCGGCTTGAATACCGGTTCATCACCGGTCTCGGAACGCGTGAACCGGATGGTGTTGGCCTTCATCCACTGGAATGAACTGAGCTCGACGGCCCTTGCGAATTGCTCGTCCGTGACCGACCAGCCGAGAAAATCCAGGATCTGCGCCATCTGACCGGGAAGGTCCCGCTTGAGGTCCTCGTACCGCAGCCAGAGCAACCGGGGATCGTCCCGATGCGGCCACCAGCTCGCCACGTTGCGGTACCACGCGCCATACCCCAGCCAGTCGTCGAGATAGGCGTCGAAAGATTCCGGCAACGCCAGCCCATGGTGCGCACGCGCCGCTTCGGTCATGTCCCCTATGTGATGGTAGAAACTGACGCACGCATCGCGCGGGTCGCGCGACGTCATGACGATGCGGACAGTCCCCACGCCGGGGGTCTGCTCGAAGGTACAGTGCGTTTTGAATACACGGGGGTCCGGCAGTGCGTCGTAGCGGGAAAGCACCGCTTTCCAGGTCCTTCCCGTTCGCGGCAGTTCGAGCCATGGAACGACCTGACCAATGGACTCGAAAGCGTCGTCCCCGCCGCTGCGAAGCTGGTGAAGGATCTGTTGCATCCAGGTCGTACCGGCCTTCGGGGCCGTCGTGATCAGGACATCCGTCGGGCGCGGCCGGAAATTTGCCAGGACATCGGGATCGTGAGTCGGAGTCGGCTCCCCCCACCTCGGATCGGCTGTCATGCCTTGACCTCTCTGCTTGCTGGACCGCCGGGCGTACGGGCGGAAAACGGTGCGGAAGAAACATACCGGATAATTCCGGATGCAGGGTCCCGATCGCCGGCCGTCACGAACCGGTGAAAAACCATACACCGCGTGCGCCGCCCGACGCCTGCACTGGTCAATCCGGGCGAAGGTAAGAGGCTACACTCAAACACGAGAATCTGTTTACGGATCCCTGATTCGTCAGCCTCCCATTAACGCCATCCGCTGGACGCAACATGTTCGAACTGATCGACGTCACCAAGCGCTACGGAGACGCTGAAGTCATCAAGCCGGTATCACTCGACTTCCCCGAAGGAGAGACTACCGCGCTGATCGGCACCAGCGGTTCCGGCAAAACGACGCTGATGCGCATGCTCATCGGTCTGGTTTGGCCCGACAGCGGCAGCGTCCTGTTCAACGGAAACCCCGTCGGCACGGACAATGTTCGTGAGGTCCGACACCACGTCGGCTATGTCGTGCAGGCGGGCGGACTGTTCCCCCACATGACAGCGGGTGAGAACGTCTCGCTGATGGCCCGCCAACTCGGCTGGGGCACGGCGCGCGTCCGGGAACGGACCGCTCAACTCGCCGACCTGACGCACATGTCCGTAGAACTGATGTCCCGCTACCCCCGCGAACTGTCGGGCGGGCAGCAGCGGCGCGTCAGTCTGATGCGCGCGATGATGATGGATCCCGACGCCCTGTTGCTCGACGAACCGCTGGGGGCCCTCGACCCGATGGTCCGATACGAGCTTCAGGGCGACCTGAAGGAAATCTTTCTCAACCTGGACAAGACCGTCGTGCTGGTGACACACGACCTGGCGGAGGCCTTCTATTTCGCGCATCGACTTGTCCTGGTATCGGGCGGGGAGGTAGTGCAGAAGGGGACCGCGGAAGCGTTCCTCCGCCATCCGGCCAACGACTTCGTGGAGCGATTCATGCGTGCGCAACGCCCACCGGTCGGCCTGTTCGACGGGGTCGGGTCATGATCCGGCGACTCGCTGTCGGCAGTGTGCTGCTTTTCACCGCGAACGCCCTGCAGATTTCACTCGCTGCCGACAGCGGTCTCACAGTCGGATCCAAGGCCTTCACGGAATCGGTCATCATCTCGGAGATCGCCGCGGGTCTGGCCAGGGGCGCGGGTGTCGATACCGGACACCGCCGGGCGCTGGGCGGCAGCCGTGTTGTCTGGAAGGCCCTGCTGGCGGGGCATATCGATGCCTATCCCGAGTACACCGGTACGCTTCTGACAGAGATTCTCCCCGAAGAATCGATTCATGACGACACGGGCCTCGGGGCCGCCCTTGCGGTGAGGGGTATCGGGATGACCGGACCCATCGGATTCAACAATACCTACGCCATCGGCATGAATCGGGAAAGGGCCGACGCGCTCGGCGTTCGCACGATCACCGACCTGTCTGCACACCCGGATCTGCGCTTCGGGTTCAGCAACGAGTTCATGGACCGCGAAGATGGCTGGCCCGGTCTGCGAACGCACTATCGACTGCCGCAGACGCGGGTCAGGGGGATGGAACACGATCTCGCGTACCGGGGCCTCGGCAGCGGCGCACTCGACGCCACCGACGTTTACTCCACTGACGCCGAAATCGTCCGCTATGACCTGGTTGTACTCGAAGACGACCGGAGCTACTTTCCCGACTACCAGGCCGTGCTGCTGTATCGTCTGGACCTCGCGGGGCGTTCTCCCGTTGTCCTGGAGGCACTGCAGGATCTGGAAGGGGCGATCGACGGGGCATCCATGCGCGGGCTCAACGCGAAGGTCAAGATCGAAGGGGAGTCCGAGATCTCCGCCGCACAGGGGTTTCTTGCAGAGCGCTTCGGGCTCGGCGAGGACATCCGGTCTCCGGGCCCGTGGACAGCGCTGGCACACTACACACGCGACCACCTGGTACTGGTCGTCATCTCGCTCGGTGCGGCGATCCTCGTGTCTGTCCCCCTGGGCATCGTGGCGGCGAGACGGGAACGTATCGGACAGGTGATCCTCGGGGTAACCGGAATCCTGCAGACCATCCCGTCGCTGGCGCTACTCGTCTTCATGATCCCTGTCCTCGGGATCGGCGCGCCCCCGGCCATCGTCGCCCTGTTCCTGTACAGCCTCCTGCCGATTGTGCGAAACACGGCTACCGGCCTGCGCGAAATCCCTCCGCCGCTACGGGAATCGGCCGAGGCCCTGGGGCTTTCAACAGCCACGCAACTGAGAATCATCGAACTGCCCATGGCGTTGCCCACGATCCTTGCCGGCATCAAGACCTCGGCGGTCATCAACGTCGGCACGGCAACGCTTGGCGCCCTGATCGGGGCCGGCGGGTACGGTCAGCCCATCCTGACCGGCATTCGGCTTGACGACATGGGGCTGATACTGCTCGGCGCGGTACCGGCGGCCGTGCTGGCCCTCGCGATTCAGACGCTGTTCGAGGTCGCGGAGCGCTTTCTGGTGCCGAGGGGACTACGCCTCTAGGAGCCTGCTGAAAATCCTCCGGGGCACCCGCCACTCATCGAGGGGCGACACATCCCACGATTTTCCCACTCCGCGCCGGCTCGTCGAGGCAGGGTTGCACGCGGTGTCACTTCATGTCCCGTACCGAACGTATCGCGTCATAGGCGCCGCGGATCTCCTGGGTCTTTTCCTTGGCGAGCTGCATCATCTCCTCCGGCAGTCCCCTGGAAGCGAGTTTGTCGGGGTGATGCTGACTCATCAGACGACGGTAGGCCCGCTTGACCTCGCCGTCCGACGCGGAAGAGGAGACACCGAGAATCTCGTAGGAAGCCGACAGGGACTGCTCACTCGACCCCGCCGCGGCGCGCTGATGCTGCTCGCCGCGGAGCAGCGACTCGATACGGGCATAGTCCGTTCGGGAGAGACCCAGACGGCGTGCGATTCGCAGCAGCGTCTCCCGTTCCGCCGGTTCGACCTGTCCGTCCGCGAGTGCGGCCTGTAGCTGGACCTCGAAAAAGAACCGGAAAAGATTGGGTTGCCAGCGACACAGGCGGCGAAATTCATCCAGTGTCGCATCCAGATCAAACCCCGTGTCCTTGCCGGCGTTGAAATAGCCGATGGCCTCGCGCCGCTGTTCCGGCGAGAGAGCCATCCGCTCCATGATACGCTCCGCGACCTTGATTTCCGCACGCGTCACCTGCCCGTCTGACTTGCACACGTGGCCCATGGCCATGAACGTGGCGCGGAAAAATACCTCCTGGATCTTGTGTGCCAGCGTCGCATCGGGCGGCGCCCTGTCCCGCCAGCGATCGACGATGTGACCTGCGAAGAGTCCGGCCAGTGCCCCGAAGAAACCCGAAAAAATAAAGCCGAGGATCCCCCCGACGAGTTTGCCGATCCCTCGCATCAATTTCGTTCCGTTTAAGTCGATTGCCGGAAAATGACATACCAGATTGCGCCGGATTTTCGTTCGTCTTCAAGGCACGACAACGGGCGCATAGTCGAACGATACAACCGTTGCCACTTCGCCGAAGACGGGCGAAAGGACAAGTGGGGCGGTACATTGTTTGACAGAAATCGCCTTACTCCCGTGCCCAGAATTCCTCGGGTCCGTCGTTCGCGAGTTCGAGAGCGCCGTCGGCACCGGCAAAAACGGGGTCATCCACTGAGGTGATCCGGCAATCCGCGTATTCGCGCACGGCCTCCTGCAGGTAGTCCTCAATACCTGCGATCTGGCTCCCGCCGCCGGCAAGTATGATGTTGTTACGTACCCGCTCCTGGAACTCCGGATCGTAGCGTCCGATCATGTCCAGCAGGGTTTCCGCGACGGGGGCCATGATCGTCTCGCAGGCACGACGCATCTCCTCGGTGATATCGTGGCTCATCATCCGTCCCTTGACCGGTACTTCCACGGTCACTTTCTTGCGGGCCGCGCCCACGAATCCGTATTGCTCCTTGAAGTGCCGGACGATGTTAAGGGTGAAGTCCGAGTCCGGGTAGTTTTCGTTCAGGGCGCTGAGCAGCGCGATGTCCACGGAATCGCCCGCTGTCAACAGGCTACGCTGGTCATCGTCTCCCGGCATCGTCCCGTGCATGATGCAGAAGTCCACGGTACCCGCACCGATATCCACTACCATGGCATTGTCGAGCATCCCCAGCCCATAGGCGACGGCGAAGGGTTCGGAGACGAGGGCCAGCTTGTCGGTAAACCCCGATGCGGCCTCGCGAATGGCGTCCCGGTTCACCTTGAGCGCCTCGGCCGGCACGCCAACCGCGACATGGATCTTCTGCCCCGGAGCGGCGCCCGCCAGTTCAACCAGGTGTCCCGCCAGTTCACGTACTGCCTCTTCCTCGCGCTCGGTCGTGTCCTTGATAACGCCGGCAGCCAGTGGCCTCACCAGATCAAGGGACAACCTGTGCTCAAGGGCGTCCTTCCCGAAAAGCACCCGTTGCCCGAGCATTTTCTGCGCCACGAAATCTTTTGGCCAACCCACGTAGCTCTCAACGAGTTCCCGGTTGCCATTTCCCGCGGAAACGGCGGAACGCGAGGTCCCCAGATCGATACCCACACACAGCACCTCGCTCGTCCTGCGTTGCGTCGTACGCCTCTTCCGACCTCTTTGTGCCATTTGTCATGTTCCTCGTTTCAGCCCGATTCGGCCCTCTCGCACCAGAGTATTGCACAATCATCCGATTCCGGTAACGAATGCCCGGAATACCCGGCGCCGCCTCTTCAGGACGTCAGGCTGGCCTCGTAACCGGCCGAAGTCACCGCGGCCAGGAGAGCCTCCAGGTTCGCCGGGCCCTCAACGATCGCCTCCCCGCTCCCGAGATCTACCGAGCGCACACGTTCGACACCCGGCACTTCGGACAAGGCGTCCGTGACGCGTTTGACACAATGCCCACAACTCATCCCCGCGATGCGCAGGCGAATGATTCCCGACATGATTTGTCACTCCTTATTCCCGGGTCCCCGCGTGCAAGAGGATCGGCGCGACCAGCTTTCAGGCCCCGTCAGGCATTCGCATCGCCGGGCCCTTGCACGCTCGTCCCGGGACGAAACCAGCGTAGGCGGTTCGCGTTGGACACGACTGTCACCGAAGACAGGGCCATGGCCGCGCTGGCGAACGCGGGGTTCAGCAACCACCCGAGCACGGGGTAGAAAACACCGGCGGCCAGGGGGATTCCCAGTACATTGTAAAAAAAAGCACCGAACAGATTTTGCCTGATATTGC
>JAYENI010000229.1:0-6050 GCA_034722015.1 Pseudomonadota bacterium | reverse complement strand
ATGGTTGACGTACATCATGCCTTCCACGGTTGAAAAGAAGGGGGGGGGGGGATGCAGGCCGGGACATAGACCGTAATTCACCTAAGACGATAGCCGAAAAATGACGTACCGACTTGCGCAGGATTTTCGTTCGTCTTCAAGGCGCGACAACAGGCGCATAGTCAAACTATGGAACGGTTGTCGCAACACAGGAGACAGACGAAAAGACCAACAGGATGGTATGTCAATTGACAGAAATCGCCTAAGCATCGAGAAACTGTTCGATAGCAATATCCGCCTGTTTGAGAATCGCCTTCAGTGTTCCCGCCGGCACATCTCCTGGATGGTTGGGGATGGTGGTGTACCGGTCCGTTGCTTGATTGAAACAGATCTCGTGACTGCCGGCGGCCTGACGGTCAAACTCGAATCCGAGTTTCTTGAGTTTCTTGACGACCTGTCGGGACTTGAATCCCGCCAGTCGCCCCATCAGGTGCCCAGGATCAGCGGATAGTCAAACGAATCCTTGACCGACACCAGCCTGGCCGGTTGGCGGCGCTCCGCCCGCGCTTCCAGCAACTTTTTTGCCACATCCCGGGCAATCTCCAGCGTCTCCGTGATCGTGCGCCCCTGCGCCACCAGGCCCGGTATATCCTCACTGGTGGCCAGATACACACCTTTCGGTAACTTTTCGATATGCAAATTGGCGATCTGCTCCATGGTGTTTTCTCGTATCCTCGGATGAAATTCGCTATCTCGGGGCCTGCCTTCGATCATGCGCACTTCCCTTTTACTATGCAACCGGTTCCCCCGGCCCCGGGGCCGGACAAGAATTCGTCGAGTGGAAGACGGAGAAAATACGGCGTGGGCCACTCGCCGAAGGCATTCCTGCCCGGTTCCCAATGCCCTGGTCCGGAATTCTGACCGCTCGATCCTGCCTTGCCTCGCATTCACCCAAAACTTTCTCGACAGCCTGCTGATCGCGATCACAGTGCCGTTTGTCGAAGCGTCACACCGGGACCGCACGCCGCAGCCTGAACATCAGCACGATCATCAGCAACGCGACCGCCGCGAGCAGGTGCTTCAGGGAATGGCCGCTGATGAAGTGATGCGTCGCGTCGAAGATGGCCCCGTCATAGATCTCCGCCACCTTGGCGAGGACGTAAAAGATGAGCGCCGGCAACAGAAAGTACTGCCTGGTGTAGGGACTGTGGAACAGCGCCAGTACCAGCGAGATACAGATCAGCGGGATGAACTGCACCCACAGGTAATACCTCAGGTCATCGCTCGCGTACCAGTAGAACACGCTCGCCACGCCCGCAACGATCAGCGGGACGAACAGATACCGCTCCAGCTTCGGGTTGATGGTCTCACTGAGCAGCGCCACGAACAGCGCCATGAATCCCACGGCCATGGGCAGGCGATCCCAGACGAGCGTCGAATCGGAAGGGGCCAGGTGATACCAGGCCGAACCGGCGGCCACGGCGGATACCGCAGCGAACATCACGGTCCAGGACGTTCGGGCGATAGCGGGCGGGTATCGGTAACAGAGCATCACGCCCAGCAACCCCACGACGAGGAACGGGAGGTTCGTCATGACGTCCATGAAATTGGGGATGCCGGCCATAGGACGCTGGTCGGCGAAATCATGGTAGGACTGCGGTTGCGGGATGGGGTCGATCCGGGTCACCGCCAGGAACGACAGGAAGACAACTGCCACGAGTAATGCCGGACGCCAGACCGCGGCGGCGAAGGTTGTGGTTTTTCCGTAGGCGGCCAATATGGTGGCGACTCCGCTCTGTTCAGGCATCGGTGAAGAACCCCGATGCCCGGACGGGGGCGTCACAGTGGTCAGGCACCGTGCTGAAACCGCTCGACGAACCGGTTGATGAACCACACGCTCATCGGCGCGAGGATCGGAACGATCAGCAACTGCATGCCGATCCAGCGCCAGTACTGGCTCCAGTCCGTGTCGACGAAGAATATCATGTAGGGTGTCAGGGTCGTGGTCCAGAAAAGGAACCCGGCGACGGCCTGCAGCAGCGTCTTCCGCACCTGTTGGCCGGTGATTTTCACCTTCCCTTAAGGCGATTTCTGTCAAATGACATACCAGCCTGCTTGTCTTTTCGCCCGTCTTCTGCGTTGCGCCAACCGCCACATAGCCCGCTATGCTCCAATTGGTGCGCCTTGAATACGAACGATCCCGGCGCTGCGCTGTCCCTGCTCTGCTTGGGCACCGGTCTTGGGCTTCCTGCCCAAGCCGTTCACTGCTCATCGCAGTTCACCCTGCGCATTCCGGTATGCCAATTTCCGGCAATCGCCTAACCACCGGGAATCCCGGGTGCGGCTAGCTGCCCGCGGACTCCATCATTTTTTCGCGCATCTCCTCCTTCAAGGCCAGGTATTTGTCGTACTGGTCCGCGGACAATATCGCCTTCAGTTCGCGATCCTTCTCCTCGCCGATCTCCCTCATTTCTTCGAGCTTCCGGAGTTCCCCCTCGGAGGCGCCCACGGTCGTCTCGACCTTCCTGGCGTACTTGAGATTGATCTCCCGGACCTTGTCGATCTGCTCCTGGTCAAGGCCGAGCGTGTTCTTCATCCGGTGAGTCTGGAACGCAGCCCGGCCCTCCGGCGTCGTTTTATCGATGACTTCCTTGATCTTTTCCGCCTTGTCCTCCTCGGCGAAGCCCGCGGCCGGCAAGACCGCGATCAACAGGGCAAGTATCGAAATCAGGAACGTAATACGCGATTCCATGGACGGGTCCTCCCTTGGTCTCTGAACAGGTCCGTCGCCAACGGTCGTTGACGATCAGACGAAACTATACGTGCCACGGCGCGTTGTGGGAACCGGGGATGCCCGCAGCCGGAACCCGGCGTTCTACCGGTATCGGGCACGCGGAGGTGGCCGCGTCGGTGACGATGAACGATCCCGGGACTAGAATGCACCGGCAGTGGGCCCTATTCACCCCCCGAAACCTCTGATGGGAAACGAGATGCCGCTATCAGGTCGCGAGCTGAGAGAACCGGTCGGTTTGACGAGGTTACTGGGACACGGGCTCGACTCGCATCACGATGAACTCGCGCTGGTGTCCGCCGAGACCCGCTGGACATGGCGGGAACTGGATGACGCGAGCAACCGATATGCCGCCGGCCTGCTAAACCTCGGTCTGGTACGGGGAGACCGCGTGGCATCACTCATGCCGAACCGGGCCGCGTTGATCATTCACTACCTTGCGTGCATCAAGGCAGGCCTCGTAGCCACGCCACTCAACTACCGCTACATGGCGCCCGAGATCGACCACGCCCTCGAGGTCAGTGGCGCCTCGGCCCTGCTGACCCACACCGAGCGAAGGGACGACCTGTCGAATAGTCGCCTTGCCGGGCGGCTGCCGCTCGGAATCATCGAGTACGGCAATTCCGAAGGCGGCGGGACCCGCTTCGAGGACCTGGAGGGGCGCGATGACTCCCGATCCCCCTCCACGACACCGCCGGATAGCCACCCGGCGGTCATCTTTTTTACCTCCGGCAGCACCGGCAAACCCAAGGGCGTGACCCACACCCACGAAACCCTCGGCTGGATGCTGGCCAGCGCGGCCGGCGGGCTCGAACTGACCGACAGGGATGTCATGCTCCCGGGGTCGTCCATGTCGCACGTGGGTGGTTTCGCGTGGTCCCTGGGCGCGCTGTCCGCGGGTGCGCGGCTGGTGATCGCCAGGACGTTCGACGGCGACGAAATACTTCCCCTGCTGCGTACCTGGCGGCCAACGGTGCTCAGCATGCTCCCGGCGGCCTTGTTTAGTCTGGTGCGTGACCACGGCGCCACCCACGAGGACTTCCGTTCCCTGCGGCTCTGCCGGTCCGGGGGCGACAAGGTTTCCTCCGAACTGGAGCGGGAGTTCACGGCGCTGACCGGCTTCCCCATCGAGGAAGGCTATGGCATGACCGAGACCGGGCTTGCCACGAACAATCCTCCGTCGGGTCCGAACAAACCCGGCTCGGTCGGTCGCCCCATGCCCGGCTTTTCCCTGGTGGTTCGAGACGAGGACGGTGCGGAGGTGCCCACGGGTAGCGAGGGACGCGTCTGGGTCCGCTCTCGCAGCAACACGGTCGGATACTGGAAAAACCTTCCCGCCACCGAGGAACTTTTTCGGGACGGGTGGCTGGACACCGGCGACGAGATGAAGACGGACGCCGACGGTTACTTCTGGTTCCACGGGCGCAAGAAGCAGATCATCGTGCACGACGGTTCCAACATTTCGCCGCAGGAGGTCGAGGATGCCGTGCTCGAGCACCCGGCCGTTGAGGCTGCCGGTGTGGTGGGGGTACACAATCTCCTGCACGGTGAGAACGTCCGCGCCTACGTCACCCTGAAACCGGACGTCCCGCGACCCACCGCCCAGGAAATCATTCGCCTCGCACGCGAGCGGGTCGGCTACAAGGCGCCCGAGGAAATCGTTTTCCTGGAGGAGATCCCCCTGAACGCGACAGGCAAGGTGGACCGCGTTCTACTCAAGAAGATGGCCGAGGTTCACCTCGCCGGCGCTGATGCGGATTGATTCGTCATGCCGGTTCGCGCCCTTCACCGACTTCGGCCAATGCCTGGCCTGGACAGATAACGCAGGGCCGTCTTCCGTTACTGCGGGCAGGTCGGCAACGAGACACTCACGGTCGTTCCCCCGTCCCCGGTCGAAGTGATTTCCAGATCGCCCCCGTGGGCCTCCACGATCCGCCGGACGATGGCCAGACCCAATCCGGTCCCGTTGGGCTTTGTGGAAAAGAATGGCTCGGTCAGACGCGGTATCAGATCGGCGGGAATCGGTCTTCCCCCATTGTTCACCCGGATCAGGACGGCGCCCGAATCGTCGCGCTGACAGGCGATGCGCACCTTCTGGTTGTTCGGCGAGGCATCCAGGGCGTTGCCGATCACGTTGATCAGGACCTGCTTGAGTTTGTCCGGATCCGCCATGACCGCGACGACCTCCGCGGGCGTGTCCAGCACGATCCGGGCCTCGGGATCGTCAGACTGGCCCTCGAACATCTCCAGGACCTCATCGAGCAGCGGTTTCACGGGAACGGCCTGGAACGCCGTACTCGTGTGGGGTTTGGCATAAGCCAGGATCTCTTCCATGAGGACCTCCAGACGGCGGGTTTCTTTCGTCGCGAGTTCGATCCGCCGTGTGGCGCCGGCATCGAGGCCCAGACGTTCGAGGTGCTGCAGGGTCATGCCGACCGTGCTGAGGGGTGACCGGATCTCGTGGACGATGGCGCTGGCGAATTCGCCGATGGCCGCCAGACGCCCGCGCTCGATCAGCCGGGCCTGGGTTCTTTCCAGTTCGCGCGTCCGGTTGTCCACCTCGCGTTCCAGGCGCTCATTGAACGCGACCTGGTTCCGGTACAACTCGTAGTTATCGATGGCCACGGAGGCCCGCTCGGCGAATATCGTCGCTACGCGTACGTGCTCGTCGGAGAAATCGCGTTCGGTCTTGTGGAAGGTACAGATCGTCCCCACGCATCGCCCCTGCAGGTTGAACAGCGGCACGCCGAGGTAGGCACAGAAACCGGACGGGACATTTCCGTATTCGCGGTTCAGTTCGGCATTCGGTATCACGAGCGGCTCACCCGAACGCAGGACCGTATCGGACACACTGCCGTGGTACTCGTACAGCCTTTCCTTGTCGACGGACGCCAAAGTGCTTGCCAGCACCCTCTCCCGTCCGTCCTCTACCTCAAAGGTCACCGCCGCCCAGTCCACCTCGAGCAGTCTGGCGACAAGAGACGCGACCTGATCCAGGTACTCCGATAAATTCCCCTGGCGGTAGCTCAGGGTGTGAACGAGCTCGAGAGATGCCTCCGCCAGCGCAGCGTCGACTGTCGTTTGGTCCGTCATGGTCGCGCGGTATCTCCGGGGGCTAGTGCTCTATCCATCTGATGTGCGAGTTCAGTTACTTTGTCAGCGCGCATGGCAAGGCGCGCCTCGCGGGGAATGGCCGCCCCCTTTCCAAGAGGCGCAACGCCGTCCATGGGCGCTGACAAGCTAACCCTCCGGGCGCTCCCCTGGTGTCCCGCAGCCGCGT
>JAYENI010000228.1:0-24196 GCA_034722015.1 Pseudomonadota bacterium | reverse complement strand
CTAAGGCGCGAGGGGAGTTTCTTCGGGCACCCTTGCCTTCGCCTACATGTTCCCTTCTCCCAAGGGCCATGGCTGGACTCGCACCAGCTAGCCGGATAGCGTGCCGGTCACACGTCGGGTTACGCTGACGCTAACCCGACCTACGGTAACTGCTTGCCCGAAGCCGGTGTTTTTTCACGCTAACCGCAGCCGCAGTCCCGCGCCAGCAATGCCAGTTGTACCCGGTTTCGGGCGCCGAACCTCTCCTGAAGACGCTGCAACTGATTGCGAATGGTGTTGGGCGACAGGCCCAGTTCGCGGGCGATCTCCTTGTTGCTCTCGCCCTTGATCAGGCAGGCCAGCACTTCCTTGTCCCGCTGCGACAGGGTCTCTCCGCTCGGCGGGGTACAGGGCGGCGTGCGGTCGGTACCCCGTCCGTCCGGGGCCCCGCCGGATCGGCTCGCGCGGGCGAAGAGGCTTCGAACGAGGCTGCCGGAGACGCGGCATTCGCCCTTGCCGGCCGCCTTGATGGCCTCGATCAGGCGTTCGGGGGGGGCATCCTTCAGCATGTAGCCACAGGCGCCGGAACGAATGGCGCGGATCAGGACATCGTCCTCGTCACACACCGTGAGCACGATCACCTGCAGGTCCTTCCGCGCCCTGAACAGCCGTGACATACCGTCCACCCCGTTGCCGCCGGGCAGGTTGTGGTCCAGCAGCACCACGTCGGCGCGTCTCGCCTTCAACCAGCCCGTGGCCTCCTCGATACTCGCGGCCTCGCCGATTCCACGGACCCCCGGTTCCGACTCGAGGAGATGCCGTATCCCCTGACGAAAGATCGGGTGGTCGTCGACGATCAGCACCTCGACCGGCGAATCGGGCTGGCTGAGCGTTTCAATGATACGCATCTACGGGAAACTCCAGTTTGATCGTGAGCCCGTCCCTGGTGTCGTTGTGAATCCGCAGGTGACCGTCGAGGCGTCCCGCCCGCGCCTCCATGGTGGCGATTCCCTGACCCGATCCGAGACGCGATGCCTCGGCCCCCGCGCCACCGTCCGAGACCTCGAGCGTGACCCGGCCGTTCACGGGATCGAGGCCCCCCGTCAGGCGGGCCTGGTTCGATCCGCTGTGGCGCCGGGCGTTCCACAAGGCCTCCTGGACCACGCGAATGACCTCCCGTTGCCGGTCCAGGGGGAGCGGCAGCGCCTCTTCGGGCAACTCGGTACGCACGCTAAGGTCGTGCCAATGCTCGAATCGTTCGGAGAATTGTTTGAGGTTGGTCCAGAGGTCCGAGTCCCCGGGCAATCGCAACTCGAAGATCGACTGACGGATCCGCGCCTTCGCGTCCTTCAGCAGCTCCTGGATGTGGTCTATACGGCGGGTCAGGGTTTCGGTCTGGCCATGCTCGCCGGCAAGTCGCGCGATCGCATGAAACTCGAGCGCCACGCCGTTGATCATCTGGGACATGTTGTCGTGCAGTTCGTCGCTCAGGCGCTGGCGCTCTTCGATGGCCGCGATACCGCTGATGCGCTTGTGCAGGTCCGCGTTGGTCAGCGCGATCAGGACGTGGTTGGCCAGGCGTTTGAAAAGGTCCACCTGTCGCGAATCGAAGAACCCGGGCTCGGTGGAAAAGCCGCACAGGAGTCCACGGGCCTTTCCCCTCTCGCCGACCCGAACGATGACGGCGCCGCGGATGCCCGCGTCGAGTAAGTGGTTCAGTGCCTCCGGGTCGCAGAAGGCCTCGTCCTCCGGGACCGAAGGGGGGTCGTCCCCCGTCACCAGTTCCAGAAGATCGTCTACCTGAAGTACCGCTTCGTGGTTCGCCTCCGCGCCGAGGAGTGCCGCCACCGCGCCCGTGACACGGATGCGGTTGCCTTCCGCGAAAGGCCCGGGGATCGATCCCGTCGCCTTGCGTATCAGGGCGAGCGGTTCCTCCGCGGGCAGGATTTCCAGAAACCAGGAGAACGTCGAGCCCATCAATGCATGACCCTGGCGCACGGCGCGATGGAGTATCTCGTCCAGTTTCAGCGAACGGGAGATGTCGAGTCCGATCTCGTAGAGCGCCTCGGCCGCGTCGCGTTGCTGCCTGATGGTATCGATCAGATACGCGTTGTGGATCGCGGCGTAAAGGTAGAAGCCGACCCCGGCCAGGTCGTCGATGTGCGAATTCTGGAAGGACTGTCCGGGTCCCGACACCAGCTGCAACAGACCGCAAACCTTGTTCGGGGCGGCCACGGGGATACAGATCATGTTCTGGCGACGGTCCAGCTCGATCCCGGCCTCGCGCCGCATCGATTCGCGCAGGCCGCGATGAATCAGTTCCGGTTCCCCGGTCACCTCGATCGGCCCCGGCCCCCACCCGCACATCCCGTCCTCGAGCGGCGTGCCGGGTGTCAGTACACCCTCGGGCAGCCCGCTGACCCTCACCACCCTGAACTGTCCCTTATCGTCATCACGATAGGTGAGTATCCCGATACTGGCGCCGGTGTGCTCCATGACGGCTCGGAATACCCGCTTGGTGACCAGTTCGGGTTCCTGCTTGCGGGACAGTTCGTCGGCGATCCGGTGACACAGCCGGACGCAGCGGGCGTGCAGCCGACGGCTCCGCCGGTATCGCCAGGCCATCCAGACGCCGGTCAGCGCCAGCGACCAGCCGACGATCAGGGCTGTAACTAAAAGAGACATCGTATCTGTTCAGCGGCTATCCGGTTTGGCGCCAGGTAACGGCAATGCCTCCAGGATGCGGACCATCTCATCATACGCCAGCGATCTCTCTCCCGGCAGGGAAGACCGGCCGGTGCGCCCCGGATCGAAACCCGTCCACGCGTCGGCCGGAAGACCGTCCGGCGCGGGGGCGTGCGCCGGGGTAAAGCGCCAACCCGAGTCCCCCTTTTCCAGTCGGCCCGCGCCCAGTCCCAGGGTCTCGCTCGAGGCATGGCAGGAGTCACAGGACCGCGCCGCGCCCGTCGTATGGGGTGCGCTTCGGGCGAAGCGCCTTTGAAAACGGCTTCGACCCGTATCGCGGTCTTCGATGGTCAGGATCATGCCGGGGACGAAGGGCGCGATCCGGTCCCCGGCCGTGACCCCGAGAGTGGGTTCTCCAGTGCCGATATCCCAGCGCCTTTCGCGCCAGCGCCCGGGAGTCATCGACTGCTCCACGTGGTCCCACTGTGACTCGCTGTCGTCATAACCGACATGACACCCGATACACCGCGGCGCCCACCGGGCGTGGCAGGCGGAGCAGGTCAGGCGCTCGTGCGGGCCCCCGGGCGGGTGGTTGTCCGCCGAGAGTTCCGGTATGCGTATGCGACCCCCCCGGATCTTTCGGTGAAGATACGCGCCGTCGTCCCGCAACTCAATATGCCACAACACGCTCCCGCCCCGGGCCGTGGTGAGAAACGTCCGCTCGTCGTCGACCGGGAAGGGGGGCGCGGGCGGCGATTCGGACCGGTTCTTTCGCCAGGTATCCAGGGTCACCCAGGGATTGCGGTTGCGGTGACAGTCTTCACAGGCGATGTCCACCGCGTCGGACTGGTAAGTCGCCTCGCCGATGCCCCCCATGAGCCCCCTGCCGGTGTGACAATCGATGCAGGCCATGCCGGCGGCATGGTGGACGCCGGCCGGAAGGGATGCAACCAAGCGCCCGTCGGGCAGGCGACCCGCCGCCCGTTCCGCGACGCCGGGTCCGTCGACCTCCGCCAGCCCCGCATAGCTCAGCGAGATCCGCCCGGAGCGCGAGTGGCAACCGAAACAGCGTGCATCCTCGACCCGGGCGCTGAGCGGCGGGTGGGCATCGTCCGGATAGCCGTTGATGTGGCAGGCGAGACAACCGCCGCCGCGGTCCCGCACCGGATCGAGCGCGTGTTGCCGTTTTTCCTGTCCCAGGTGGCAGGATGCGCAGAGCTTTCGCAACAGGGAGTCCGCCGGAGAAGTCGTCAGGTGCTCGAAAGTCGGCGGCGGACCATCGCCGGACGCCTCTCCGAAGACGTCCCGGGTCTTGGCGATCATCCCGGCGCCCGTATGCATGAGCCCTTTGGAGACCGAGGCGACCTTGTCCGCGTGGCACGGCGCGCAGACCCGTGCGGCACTGGCGAGATCGCCCGGAAAACGGAGCATGTCCCGGTGCGCCGTCCCGGCCTCTTCGGCATCGGGATCGCCGCCGTGACAGGTCGAACATTGCTCGCTGCCGAAGCCGTGGCCGTCGCTGAACCCGGCGGTCCGGTCCCGATGGCACCCGGTACATCGCTCGGCGGATGCGCCCGAGGCAATGGTGAACAACAGGACGAAGCACGCCAGGAGAGTCCGGAAGGCGCATGCGTACGCACCGGACGATGGGGGGGCACACATCCGTGGCATCGATGACTTGAGGCGTATGCCTACCGACGCCATCGCCGGAAACGGATTGGCCGCGGATCTTCCGTAACGGCGCAGGTGCGCGACCACCTGGTCGGCGTGCCGCGCCATCGGCTATCTGGACATCACGCTCGGGAACATCGCGGGGTTGGTAAACACCCAGTCGCGACCCTTGACCGGCGTGTGGCAGGCTATGCATTCCTGGGCGACGTTTTCGTCCTTGCCGTAAGGCTTCTGATCGACGCCCTTCCACCGCGCCCAGCCCCAGCCGGTGCCGTTACCGGACCATTTCGCGGCGTCCTTGAACATGAACTCGGCATGCACGAACTGGTCCGGGGCCAGTGCGGCCTTCCAGACCGCCTTGGGCTCGGCCTTCCAGACCACCTTGCCGAGGATGGCGCCGTCCGGCCAGGGATTCGTCTTCCCGGTGCGCGCCGCGTCGATGGCGATATCGTTGCCAAGAATCACTCGCATCGTTTTGTTGTCGGTACGGTCCGAGATGGAAATCACGCGCCAGTCGGCGTATCCGGCCGGGAACTCGATACCGTTTGGCGAGGGGGGGACGGCGGCCGGATCGGCATGGACGGTGGAAAGGCCAATCAGGGCGACGGTCGAGATTCGAATCAGCATGCGCATGTGCATGAGCTCCAGTCAAGTTTTCCCGGAATAGCCGGAACATTCCACGGCGGCGGTCAGTTTTCATGGGCCGGAGAATGGAGGCACACTTCGCCCCCCGGACCGATGCCGAGTCACCGGAGGGGCAGGGCGGCGATTGCGCGGACACGGAACACGGGGGGGAGTCAATCGCCCCCGTCGCCGGCGACGGGGGGCGGCCGGACGCCGGTGCCGTCACCGAAGAACCGTGTCACCTGCTCGCCCGCCACCGCCCTGGCCTTGCAGGACTCGCACATGCGCAGACGCCGCAACCCGTCACCGGCAAACAGGGGGTGGTCCCGAAGCCTCTGTTCCATCTGGCGGGTCATGGCCTCGCTCGCGACCGGGGCGCCGCAGTCGAGGCAGGCGGCCATGGCGCTTTCACCGATCACGCGCGGCCGCGATCGTTGCGCCGGGTCGAAGACGAACCGGGGCCGCAGCGTCACCGCGGACTCGGGACAGGCCGCGCGGCACAGTCCGCACTGGACGCAATCTTCCTCCACGAACGCCAGTGCGGCGGCCGGCGCCCCATCGCCGGTTTGCGTCTCCCGCAATGCCCCGCGCGGACACACACGCACGCAGGCCAGGCACAGCGTGCAGCGCTCGCGGTCCACCCGCACCTCGCCGAAGGGCGCCCCCTCCGGCAGGACCGTGACCGTTTCGTTTTCCGCCGATGCCCCGCTCTCCAGTCGTGCGATCGCGCGCAGCACCCGGTCACGCTTGTCCCCGGCGCCCCCGGGCGGCGCGGCGTCATCGCCCTCCCGATCGCCGGTCGACGCGCGGCCCTCAAGTTTCGCGGGACGGTTCACGTCCCGCAGGACCAGCCTGTCCGGATCCTGGCCCATACTCGCCAGCAAGCGGCGTACGACATCGACTTCCCTGGACAGGTGAGGGTCGTGTTCGGGGGATGCGGTATAGAGCGTCAACGAGGGGACCCCCGCCGCCAGGAGATCCAGCCAGGCGTCCATGCCGAGCGCCGCGAGCGCCGGCAGGACCTCAAGTACGACGTTGGTGACCCCGCCCGCTTCGACGGCATCGCGCGCCGCCGCTTCGGACCCGGGCTCGCACAGCCACATCGCGGAGGGTCCAGCCGGGTTTTCCGCGGTGACCCGCCGCCACAGGCGTTCGATCAGTTCATCGGCGGGGGGCCGGTGATAGCGTACCGCGCCGGTCGGACAGACCAGGCTGCAGGTCCCGCATCCCTGACAGAGATGGGGTTCGATGCGGATCGCTGCCCCCCCGGATTCGATGGCCCGGGCGGGACAGGCCTCGATGCAGCGCTCGCAACCGGTCTGTCCGCGGCGGCCGTGCGCGCAGGTGTCCTGGCGGTAGTCGAAGTAGCGGGGTTTGTGGAAGCGCCCCGTCAGCGCGGGCAGCGTGGTCAACGCCCGGCGCAGGGCTTCGGGGTCCCCCCCGGGAGCGAAATAGCCGAACGGCTGAACCCGCCGGTCGATCACGGGTTGGTCGCCGAGGTCCAGGACGAGGTCGAAACCCGTGTCGGGTCCTCCGCCGGGCGGAGACAGGCGCCGGGACCCGATCTTCGTTTCGGCGCTTACCCGAAAGGCGCCAAGATAGCCATCGATGGAAGCGGGACGGCCGCACAGCCAGTCCGCGCCGGTGGGAATGGGGTCTTCGGGCGCCGCTTCGGGTGACAGGACGAGGAGGGCGCGCAAGCGCGGGTAAAGTGCATCGATCGCGGCGGCGCAGTCGATGGCCGTTCCGATGACCAGTACGCTGCCCGCGGATTCATAGAGGACGCCGCCTTCAGGGGGTGGCGCCCCGGGCGCCAGCCGGCGCAATTCCGAACCGTATAGAGGGGAGTGCATTGACTTGACCAGGATCGTGTGCCGCCGGCGTTCATGGCGCGACCGGAGATTCCTCCCGCCGTTCCGCTGCCTTGTCGGGGGTTGCCAGGACGGGCACCAGCGCGCTGATGATGGCGTAGACGACAAAGGGGGCCGTGAGGAGGATGCCGGCCACCAGCAGCCCCTCCTTACCCAGCAGCTCGAAGTGGTATTCGACGAAACCGCGCGAGGACTTCGAGATCATCTGCCCGCCGACCACGACGTTGAATCGCATCAGCAGCACCTGCAGCACCAGCAGCAAGGCGGCGAAGTTCACCAGGTAAAGGACGACCCTGTCCCGAACCCGGAAGATCACCGGGATGCCCAGGACGAACAGGGGGACGACCGAAAGGATCAACACCTGGCCAACCACCCAGGGGTAAAACAGCGGCCCGGAGAGCAGGGGCTTGATCACCTGCCAGTGGTGCCCGTTCTCGTATGCCGCGTACAGCACCTCGAGCATTTCCAGCGTGAAATCGATGATAAAGAATCCCCACATATAGGCCGCCATCTTGCGGATCATGACGTAGTCGAACGACTGTTTTCGGTACCAGATGATCACCGTGTACATGAGCATCAACATGGCCATGCCGCTGACGATGGCCGACATCAGGAAAATGAGCGGCTGCAGGGGAGTCGCCCACCAGGCGTTGGCCTTGACCGATCCGAAGATGAACCCGACATATCCGTGCAGAAGGCAGGCCCAGGGGATACCGACGGCGGCGAGGAAGCGGACCAGGTTGGCATCGATCCGCCTTGATGCCGCGGTGTCGCAGGAAGCGCCGAGCATGAGCGCCCGGTAGATAGCGCACTGGATCCCCGTCGTTGTCCGAGCCTTCTCGACGAAATGCGGCCGGTAGGTCAGCCACAGTTCGACGATCAGCAGCACCATGTATCCAGCGTACACATAGCCGAAGATGCTCATCGCGGAACTGAGATGCGGCGTGAAAAAGATATTGAAGGCGCGCTGAGGCTGACTCAGGTGGATCAGCAGGGGCAGGGCGGCGAACAGGCCGAAACAGAAGGCCGCCACCAGCGCCATGTGAGCGATCGAGGCAAACTCCCGGATCCGGAACACATGATAGAAGGCTGAAACAACAAACGCCCCCGCCACCAGTCCCGTGATGTAGGGGTAAATGACGATCATCAACGACCAGACGATATGGGTGTCGTTGGGGAATGCGAAATTCACCAGCGAGCCGTCCGGCAACATCACACCACCTCCCTGGGCAGACCCAGGTACATGCACATCCCCTCGGTGTGCATCTCGGGCTTCAGGTGCGACCAGTTCCCGTAGGTGTAGATCTTGCCGATGTCACTGGTCTGGTCTCGCACGTCGCCGAACAGGCGCGCCTGGGTGGGGCAGACCTCCACGCAGGCCGGGAGCCCGCCACGCGATACGCGGTGGTAACACCAGGTGCACTTGTCGGCGACATGGGTCTCGGGGTTCTTGAACCGGGCGCCATAGGGGCAGGCCTGGATACAGTAGCCACAGCCGATGCAATGTTCCGGATCGACCAGGACGAAACCGCCGGGGGCGTGGAAGGTCGCCCCCACCGGGCACACCTGGATGCACGGGGCCTCGAGGCAGTGATTGCACAGTTTGGGGACGAAGAAGGCCTGTCTGGCGTCTCGCTTGATCTCGTCGTCGAGCCCTTCGAAGCCGTCGATCGCCCCGCGGGGAGAGTCGACGTGGACACCTTTGTCCGTGACCACGTAGCGCTCCACCCAGGTGCGTACATAGCCTTCGGGCACGTTGTTCTCGATGCTGCAGGCCTCCACGCACTTGCCGCAACCGATACAGCGATCGATGTTCACGATGAATCCGTAGGCCGGTCCCGGCGCCTCCTGTTCGGATTCGGTGACGACCGCCGCCAGCAGTTTCGCGAGTGGCGTATTCCAGACCAGGCCGGCGACCGCGCCACCCGCCGCGGCTCGTACGAGAAACCGGCGACGCCCCTGATTCGCCAAGCGATCTTTTTGCATCTTCAGAATCCCCAGCCCGTTTGGTATGTCGGGTCGTGCGGCGCGTGACAGTCCATACAGCTACGATCTTCCGGTACACGCAGACTGTCGCGGTGAAACGATTCATTGAACCGGGGAAACCCCGTGTTCCGCCCCGGAGTGGTCCCATGACAGCGCAGACACGCCTGCCGGCTGGAATCGACGGGCGCTTCCGCCGTACGCTGCAAGCCGTTGGCGTGCGCCCCGAAGGGGCCGTGGCAGGACTCACATGACAACGCCGAGTGTCCCCCGCCGTTGAACTCACCCATCCACTCCCTGTGACAGCCCGAACAGGAGACGTTTCCACCGAAGGTGTCGTGCTGGTCCGTCAGTTCTTCCGCGGCGGCCGCGCGATACCAGCCGGCGGCGTCCCAGCTCTCGGGGACCATCCAGTCCTTGACCCAGAAAAAGGCCCATCCCGCGACGGCGAGGAGCAGGACCAACCGGTAGACATGGGATCGCGGCGAGGGGTCGCAGGTGAAACCCGCGGCCTGCGCGCCCTTCTCCGCGCCACGCTTGCAGAAGTCGAAGAACGATGATTGCTCGGTCATGGTAGCTAGTCGCTCAGGCCCGTCCGGGGGGCCGGGGAGGTCCAGGTCCCGGGGAAGGCTTCGATACATACCCCGAGGACCTGGAAAAAAGAACGATGACGAAAGGTCCGGTACCCGCGGCGCCTTCCGACGCCGCGGATGCCGGGGCGACGGGTCGGATCACTCGCCAAAGAACGATTCCGCCATCGCGGCCACCTTGGGGTCCGTGTGTTCAGGTGTCAGCGCATCGCCGAGCATCTCGATATGCACCGGCTTTATCAGGTTGTACATCAGCTCCGCACGCACCAGATAGACGTTCCGAGCCGGGATCGTATACTCGACCTCGCGCCGTTCGTTCGGTTGCAGCCGGGTGTCCTGGAGCACCTGGGTGGCCGTCGGCGGCCCGGTCGGCTTGTCGTCCTTGTCCCCTAGCACCTTTATGAACAGGGACTTGGGATCTTCCTTTATCGGGTCCTTCTGGAAGTTTTTCCAGAGTTCGTTGCCATCGCTGTCGTAAGCGACCACCCTGAGGAATAAATATCGGAACGGCGCGCCCGTGGGGAATGCATGGGGCAGACGGTTGTGCACCTCGACTTTGGCCTTGATCTGGTCACCCTGCACCTCGGTCTCCATGTTCATGATGCTCGCCTCCTTGACCATGCCCTCGTCGTGCCCGCCGCCCATCGTGTGGTTGGCGATCCCGTCGATCCGGGGCATGTGACAGGACTGACAGGAGACGAAGGAGCCAACCATATTGTACTCGTCCCCGGTCACGCAGAGCGGCGCCCCCTTGAAATTATCGCGGCGGTCGTGGCAGCCCATGCAGGCCTCGTTGGACTTGTGCATGGCGTTGCCGACCATGGGAAAGGGATGGAAGGGTAACTCGACCGGTGAACGGTCATCGCTCCCATCGGAAGGGGCCGTATGGACGCTGTAGGTCTGGCCGGACGGCGCCTGCAGCGCGGTCTTGGACATCACGTAGGCGTCGGTTCCGTACTGCGCCTTGCCCTCCGGGGACTCGGTGCCCTTGTAGCTCTCCATCATGTGGCAGGAGAGGCAGTTGACCCCTTCCGAATAGGCCGGGCGGGCATCGAGCTTGGTTTTCTTGTCCCTGGCCGCGTTCGGGGAGTGGCACTTCAGACACACCGGATACTTGCCCTTCTTGGTCTTGACGCCTTCCTTGGTGGGATCGCCGATGACCATCTGGTAGAAGCCCCCGTGGATCGGGTCCTTGAGCGCGACGCTGTTGGCGTGCATCGACCCCGACCACTGCTCGTAGATATCCTCGTGACAGGCCCGGCAGACCTGCGAGCTGACCTGGTGGGCCACCCTCGGCTTGTCCTTGGTGATACCCGTGGCGGCGGCGGCGGAGGTGAAGAACAGGCCCAGCAACCCCAACAGGGTCAGGGTAAAGAGCCGTGCAAGAAGGGTATGGGACATCGAAATTCTCCCGGTGGTGTTGTCTCGTTTTCTGTCGCTTCTAGTCCGTGTCGACAATAGTCTAGGCTTGACGACGGCCCTAACCCTATAGTCCGGTTGTACCCGGCGCAAGGTATATATGTACCCTTCGGTCGCCGTTCACTGAATCCGGCAATACGGAAAACGCGGCCAGTGCCGGTCCACATTTCTCTGTTTATTCAACG
The DNA here is from genome assembly GCA_034722015.1 of Pseudomonadota bacterium. Classification (GTDB taxonomy): domain Bacteria; phylum Pseudomonadota; class Gammaproteobacteria; order JAJDOJ01; family JAJDOJ01; genus JAJDOJ01. The sequence goes on along the minus strand of JAYENI010000228.1, from coordinate 13,189 downwards.
GCTATGAAATACACCCGGCGTACCCGTGTTCGTCCGGATACGGGTCACTTTCTACCCCGACGAATCGTTTCCGGTTTGACATCGATCAATTTTGGCCCGGTTTCATGGTGGACAGCAGGCCAAGGACGCTTGTAATCTCTTCCCCCCCATCCATGTCATTTTTCCGTTGGAGGTATCGTGTGATGTCGATCAGAACGACGGCTCTTGTCCTGACCGCTCTGCTACTGCTCCCCGGTATGTCGGCCGCGGAGACCGCCAAGGGCCGGATCAAATACGTCTCGAACAAGGCCAACACCATCCAGATCGACATCAAGGGCAAGGACCCGGTGGTGGTGCGCTTCGATGACAAGACGACGTTCGAGAATGCCGGCGGGATCAAGGAAATCGGCCCGCCTGACCTGGTCCGGGTCGAGTACGAGCCCGGCAAGCCGGCCACCCTGATCACCAAGATCGTATTCGGCCTGCCGCCGGGTGCAGAGATCGACATCAAGGAGATGACCGCGATCCTTCGGGGCAAGCGCGGCGAATATCTGCTCGGCGACGCGAGGCCCGCGAATAAATTCCCGGCATCACACATCCCGTCCGCGGTCTCCACCTTCCCGAAGGACAAGAAGGCATTTCTGGAGGCGCTGCCGGTGGACAAGGACGAGCTCCTGGTGTTTTATTGCGGCGGGCCGACCTGTCCGTTTACCGGCCAGGCGGTAGAGGCCGCGATGGAAGCGGGCTACACCAACGTCAAGGGGTTCCAGGCGGGTCTTCCGGGATGGAAGAAATCGAAGCTCGCGGTCCACAGCAGCCCGGGCTGGATGGCGAAGAACCTGGATGTCTACCATGTCCTGATCGATGCGCGCGACACCTCGCGGAGCGCGCGGTTGCACATCGAATCCGCGGTGGCCCTGCCGGCGACCCAACTTCAGGCGATGACTCAGCAGTTCATCCAGCAGAAGAAGGTCGCCCTGTTGCCTGGCGTGACCGACAAAGGGGCGCCGATCGTGGTGTATGCCAACAGCCACGCCGACAAGGACGCCATCGTGGCCTACAAGCAGTTGCGCGACTGGGGCTACACGAACGCCTCGATCCTGTACGGCGGACTGGACGCGTGGAAGCAGAAGGGCTATCCGACGGCGTCGGGGCAAATGGCGACAAGGGTGGACTACACCAAGAAGCTGGCCAAGGGCGCGATCGATCCGAAGGAATTCGCCGCCCTGGAGAAATCCCGCGTCAATGTGGTCTTCGTCGATGTGCGCAGGGATGACGAGATCGCCAAGCTGGGCATGCTCAGGGACGCGGTCCACATGCCGCTCGATGAGATCGAGTCGGGGCTTGCTTCACTGCCGAAGGACAAGGAGATCGTTACCTATTGCGAGAACGGAATCCGTGCGGAGATGGCCTACGAGACCCTCAGGGAAAACGGCTATCAGGTGCGCTTCCTGAACGAGGCCATCATGTTCGACGACAAGGGTAACTACTCCCTGTGACCGCCGGCGTGGCCAGACCAGGCGGTACGATCACGTCGAAAAGAATATGTTCCGACGGGCCGTTCGGCCTCCAGACAGGCAGCTTGATCCGATGCGAATGAATCGCAGGCAATTCATCAAGGTCTCAGGTCTGATGACGGCGGGCGCCATCGCACCCCCCGTCATGCTTTCCGGGTGTCAGCCGAGGAAACTCCCGGGCACCGGGGACGTTGCCCAAACACCCACCGTTTGCGACATCTGCTTCTGGAAGTGCGCCGGTACGGTCTACGCCGAGGACGGGCAACCCTGGAAGGTGGTCGGAAACGAGGCGGACCCGCACTGCACCGGGCGTTTGTGCACGCGGGGAACGGGGGGCATCGGCGCCTACGAGGACCGTGATCGGCTGAGGCAACCGCTGTTGAGGGTGACGGAGAACGGCAGCCAGACATTCGAACCGGTGTCCTGGGACGAGGCGCTGGACTTCATTGCCTCGCGAATGGGGGAAATCGGCGAGCGGCACGGCAAGGACCGGCTCGCGCTGCTTGCCCACGGTTCGGGTGGAACCCACTTCCAGCGTCTGCTGAAGGCCTGGGGCTCGCACGCCTACGCCCATCCCTCCTTTGCCCAGTGCCGTGGACCGAGAGAGGTGGCGTTCGCGCTGACCTATGGCGAGGGCGTCGGCTCTCCCGACCGGACCGATATGGAGCACTCCCGGTGCGTCGTATTGATCGGGTCCCATATCGGGGAGAACCTGCACAACGGGCAGGTCCAGACATTCGTCGACGCGATTAACCAGGACGCGACCCTGATCACCGTCGATCCCCGGTTCTCGGTGGCGGCGGGCAAGTCCCGCTACTGGCTGCCCATCAAGCCCGGGACCGACATCGCGTTGCTGCTGGCGTGGATGAATGTGCTGATCAACGAGGGTCTGTACGACAAGGACTATGTCGAACGCCATACCATCGGGTTCGACCGGCTGACCCGTCACGTCCAGCCGTTCAACCCCGAATGGGCTTATCTGGAGACCGGGCTCGACCCCAAGCTGATTCGCGAGACGGCACGCGTGATGGCGACCAGTGCACCCGCGACGCTGGTCCATCCCGGCCGGCACGTCACCTGGTACGGCGACGACACCCAGCGGGGACGGGCCATCGCGATCCTCAACGCGCTTCTCGGCTCCTGGGGAAGGAAGGGCGGGTTCTATGCCCAGGAGAAGGTCGATCTGCCGGCCTTTCCGGTCCCGAAGCCGCCGAAACCGAAGACCGACTGGAAGGCGATCGTCCAGCCGGAATTTCCCCTGTCCCCCTCCGGGGTCAGCCAGAAGGTCCTCGAGGCCTGTGTCGGTCCCGACGCGCATTTGAAGGGGCTGTTCGTCTACGGGACGAACCTCCCCTATACGATCCCGAATATCCGCGGCACCCTGGAGGCCGTGGCGGAAAGCCTCGATCTGTTCGTCGCGATCGACACCCTGCCGGCGGAAGTCACCGGATACGCCGACGTGATCCTGCCCGAGTGTACCTATCTCGAACGCTACGACGACCTTCGCAATTCACCGGAGCGTGTTCCCTCGCTCGCCCTGAGAATGCCGGCGTTCGAGCCGCGGCATGAAACCAGACCCGGCTGGTGGATCGCCAAACAGTTGGCCGGACGCCTCGACCTGGAAGAACATTTTCCGTGGGAGGATTACTCGGAGGTCCTCGACTGGCAACTCAAACAGGTGGGAAGCTCGCTCGAGGAGATGCGCGGGATCGGGGTCAAACGATTCCCCCGCAAGACGCCCATGTACATCCCGGAAGGCCGGGACATCAAGTTCCGTACGCGGAGCGGCAAGATCGAACTGTATTCCGGGATGCTCGAACAGCATGGCTACGATCCCCTGCCGAAATACACCCCGCCCGACAAACGTCCGGAGAACTTTTATCATTTGAACTACGGGAGGGGGCCGGCCCACTCCTTCGGTCGAACCACCAACAACCCGCTGCTGTTCGAACTGATGCCGGAAAACGCCGTCTGGGTGAATCCCCGGGTCGCGAACGACTGGTCGCTGCGCAACGGCGACTACGTGCGACTCAGGAACACCGACGGCGCCACCAGCAACAGGGTGAGGGTGCGCATCACCGAGCGGACCGGTCCGAACGCGGTATTCATCGTTCACGGGTTCGGTCACACCGCGAAGGAACTCAGACTCACTTCGGGTGTGGGCGCGGACGACGCGAGTCTCATGAACAACGTCAAGGTCGACCCGATCATGGGCGGGACCGGTATGCGCGCCAACTTCGTCACCTTCGTCAAGGAGACCTGAACGGATGATGCATTATGCGATGGTCATCGACACCCGCACCTGCATCGGTTGCGGCGACTGCGTGGTGGCCTGCAAGACCGAGAACAACGTGCCGGTGGGGCTGAACCGGGACTGGGTGGTGGAGGCGACCTCCGGGACCTATCCGGACCTGGACACGGAATTCCGCTCGGAGCGCTGCAACCACTGTTCGCACGCCACCTGCGTGTATGTGTGTCCGACGGGGGCGAGTTACTACTGGCGGGACACCAACATCGTGCTGGTGGACGCGGACAAGTGCACCGGTTGCAAGGCCTGCATCGCGGCCTGTCCCTACGATGCGCGGCTGATCATGCACCCCGAGGGCTACATCGACAAGTGCACCTTCTGCCATCACCGGGTGGAGAAGGGCCTCGATCCGGCCTGCGTCTCGGCCTGTCCGACGCGGTGCATGCATTTCGGGGTCCTCGACGATTCGGGCAGCGTCGTGAGCACGCTGCTGAAGAGCCGGAACCACAAGACGCTGTTGCCGGAGACCGGCAATGAACCCAACGTGTACTACTTGACTTAAGGGCAGGGGGAAATCCATGCAGGAAGTCATCCTGGCAACCGCGCGGCACAACGCAAAGGTCGATCCCTCGCTCGGCATCTGGACCTGGGAGGTCTCCGTCTACCTGTTTCTCGGCGGGCTCACCGCCGGGATCATGTGTTTCGCGGCCCTCATGGTGCTGATGCGCAAGGACACCGTGGCCCCGTTCGCGACCAACCGTCTGGCGCTGCTCGCCCCGATCGTGCTGTCGCTGGGCATGACCACGCTGTTTCTCGACCTGGAGCACAAGCTCTACGTGTTCCGCTTCTACACCGCCTTCGAGGTCACCTCGCCGATGTCCTGGGGGGCCTGGATCCTGGTGGCGATCTATCCGATCTCGGTCCTGCAGATCCTCTCCACGCTGCGGGTCGGTTATCCCGGGATGGCCGGGTATGCCGAGAAGCTGCCGTTGTTCTCCGGGGTGCTCGACCTGAGCGAACGGTTCCGCCGACCCGTCGCCGGTGTCGCCATCCCGTTCGCGGTGGCCCTGGGGATCTATACCGGCATCCTGCTGAGCGCCTTCAGCGCGCGGCCGTTCTGGAACACCGGGGTCCTCGGGCCGCTGTTCCTGGTCTCGGGCCTGTCCACGGCCGCGGCGCTGGTGTTGCTCGGGGCGCGCGAGGCGGGCGAGAAGCACCTGTTCACCCGCATCGACCTGGGTCTGATCGGCGTCGAACTGATGTTCGTCTTTCTGCTGCTGGTCAACCTCGGCACCGGCAGCGGGGTGCAGATCGATGCGGCCGGGCTGGTGCTCGGCGGACCCTACACCCTCGTGTTCTGGGTCTTGTTCGTGACCATCGGGTTACTGGTCCCGGCGGTCCTGGAGACCTGGGAGATGAAAGGCGGACGGGCGCTGGTGTACGCCGCGCCGATACTCGTGCTGTTCGGCGGATACGTGTTGCGGCACGTGACCGTCGAGGCGGGGCAATTCAGTACCTGGACGCACTACGAGACCCAGTACGATCCGGCCCTGCTCGAACGCCTGCAATGATGTCGAAACGACAAGGGAGACGCACCATGAATTCGCTGATCGGTTGGTCCTTTGTTTTCGGGTTGTGCCTGTTCGGGGCAGTGGGTTGCCAGCAGGATTCGGACCAGCGGCAGGGATTGAACCGGGCCGCTGTCGATCGGGTGGCGCAATCGATCGCCCGCGGCGGGAACCAGGTTGGCGTCGAGGATCTGGCCGGCTGGATCATTGAAGAAACGACGGCGTTCGAACTGATCGACGTGCGCGATGCCGCGAATTATCAGGCGGGTCACATCGACAAGGCCATCTCGCTTCCCGTTGCCGAATTGCTCGGATCGGACGGTCTCGATAATCTGCCGGATGACCGAAAGATCGTGCTTTACTCACAGGGGACCGACAATGCCGCCCGCGCGGCGGTCATTCTGCAACTCGCCGGCCTGGACGCCCATACCCTGACGGGGGGTTACGATCGGTGGCTGCGTGTCATGACCGACCCGGACGCGGTCCGGGAGGCGGGAGACGCCTCGTCACAGGCCAGGCGGCAGGCCGTGCAATGCTATTTCGAAGGCGATTACCTGCCGGAAGCCGGGCTGATCGTCAAGGCGACTGGAAGCGCCGGATACATGCCACCGCTCCAGCCGGTCGAAGCGAAGCCCTCCGCGGACCCGCTCGGTCTGGGGCTCGGCATCGAGGCCGGTCCCGAACAGGCCCCTTCGACGCCGGACGTCGGTCTCGGTGGAGGTGGCGCACCTGCCGGACTTCTGATCGGCGAGGGTTGTTGACGACGGGCCGGGATTTGTCGAATCATGGTTTTCGTCGCGAGTTCTACTCCGGCAATCGCCCCACGCTTCGAACGTTTCCGGTTTCATATTGGCCCGATCGGAACGAAGGGAATCGAAAAGGGCCGGAATCGCCATGATGACAGGAGAATCACCATGAATATCGATCGTATCGTTGTATCGGCCGCCGGGGCAATAATCCTGTTGAGCCTCGCGCTGAGCCAACTGCACAGCCCGTACTGGCTGTGGTTCACGGCATTCGTCGGCTTCAACTGCATGCAATCGGGGTTTTCCATGTTCTGCCCGCTCGCGAAGATCCTCAAGGCGCTGGGCGTCAAACCGGGTATCGCGTTCGACTAAGACGATTTCCGAGAAATCTCATACCACGCAAGCGGGCCGGATCAGAACGTCCCACTTGGTCGAAGATGGACGGTTAGGTGATCCATCGCGGACGGTCGCATCGCTCAAGACTGAGCCGACGACTCCCGCGACTCACACCCCAAGCGGAGCTTGGGAACGATAAAAACGATAACGCCCGACCCCTGGTTCCCTTTAGAACTACCCCATGGTTCTATTGGGTTATCTTTCCTCTTTGATGCGATGTCGCATCTGGTCGCGAAAGTTGTTCACACCGATAAAGAATTCTCGCATCATTACTACCCAGTAATAGGTACCCTTTTCCGTCAGCCGGTAGTGGTCCCCGTGGTCCTCTATGGCACCCGTCAGCTCCATGGCCAGGAACTCTTTCCACAGGGTCTGGAAAAATCGGTTATCGAACCGTGAATTCATGCTCGCCTTGTCCAGCGAAAGGCCAAAAAACCGCATCAGCAACGCATATCTCATGGTCTCGTAGGTGCTGAACTCCCTTTTTGCGGTAATGGGGGCCTTGCCCTGGCTGATCAGGGCGATATATCTGTTGATGGAGAATGTCGTGGAATAGGTGACGCCGTCTATGTAGCTGAATGCCCCGCTACCAACCCCTATGTATTCATCATCGTCAATGATGTACTCATCGATCATCGTGTCCGTGCGGGAAAAACACCAGGCGGTGGATCGCTGGTAGTCCCGTCCCATCCCGTCGACGATGATGGAATAGTATTTTTTTTCCCGTCTATAGTCCATATTACCCATTTTATTGGACATGGATAGTTGCGTAGTGGAGGACTCCATTAGTGGATAGAAGGAAACTTGGTCTACTTTAGCGGTCTCTGAAATGGCCTGGATGTCCCTCTCCAGCGATGCCCGGGTTTGATGGGGGATGTTGAAGATCATGTCCGCGTTCAGCGTGTCGAAACGACCTTGGGCATCTTGTAACCTTTCGACAATTTGCGCGCCACAGCCATATTTGTCGTACCTCTCCATTTCCTTCAATAACCGATCGTCAATGGTTTGAATGCCGACGGAGAGCCTGTTGACACCCGCGGCCTTCATCATGGTCATGACTTCGTCGCTGAGATGATCGGGGTTGGTTTCGATGGAAATCCGTTTGACGGAAAACAGGGAGCGAACCAGGTCTAGTATCTCGACCAATTCCCGCGGCACTACCGTCGGCGTACCGCCCCCCACATAGACACTTGAGAAATCAAAGCCCCGCTGGGCATAATCCCTGATTTGTCGTTTCAAGGCTTGGAAGTAGCTCATGGCCTTGTCTTGTTTGAACTGGACCCGGTGGAAAGAACAGAACGGACAAAGCACTTCGCAGAAGGGTATGTGTATATACAATAGGTAGTCGCGACTTCGTGGTTGAAAAGGCGTAATATTCAACTCATCATGGAACCTCATGTAGCGCTGGTTGGTTCGGCGCAGGTATCGCGTCAATAGGGGTTCGATTAACATGTCATTTATTCGCTGCACTTTGTGTGTAACCGTGTATAGGGCCTGCGCATGAATCACCAAAACCTTTTCCCTCACGAATCCACGGCCTGCCCACACTGCGCCGGGATGGTGCGGGCGGGCTCGGATAGCTTTTGAACCACGGTTTTGTAATGGAAGCGGTGCATCCGCCGCCAAGACTTGGTAAAAAGGGTTCGCGAATTCATCCGAACCAAGCCGGAAAGACAGCGGATGCAATTGAAGACTATCCTCAACCATTGCCATAAATTCAAGTCCTTCGTGTACGACAGGGTGAAACTTGTCGTATTGAGGCCCCTCAGCGATCTCAAGGTCGCTCCTCGAGATCGCTGAGGGGCGCAAGGAGCCTCTCGGCATTCACCACGACCAGGTGATAACGGACACCATCCGTCCTGGCGACGAGCCAGGGCAGGGCGAGACCAAAAAAATCCGGCACGGCCGAGAGGGCCGGAACGGGCATCAGCAGGTAGTCGCCCCGCTTGTTCAGGACGATCCTGCGCAGGTCTTTCCGCGTGTGCGGCTGGATGGCGACGCTGTTCCAGTCGAGCGGGGTGCCGTTGTCCCGCTCCAGTGCGATCTCGCTGGCCAGGGCGGCCAACTCGCGAATTACCGCGGCGCAGGCGGCCCGCTTCCACCACAGGTTGCTCGCGCTGGCAAACTGAATCTCGAGGCCGTCGTCACTGCTGCACGCGGGCCCCGCGTGATCGCTGAAGCTCCATCGCTGGCCCGCCGTCGAGGGGTTTTCCCCCGGTTTCTTGCGCCCGGTGACGCCAAGCAGGTCTTCACACACGTTCCGGTCGCAGAATCGCGCCGCGACGCGCTGCTCGAAGACGAGTTGCTCGTTCATCCTCGGAATCGTCAGGATCGCCAGTCGCCCGTCCACGATGACAAAGACCCTGCCGTTTCCGTCGATACCCACACTGACCGGCGTCGATTCCGTTACGCTCGCCGCGATTGCCGAAAGCTCCGCGGCCTGCCGTCTGACGGCGACGGACCATCGTCTCGCGTCCCGATCCGCCGTGCCTCGATAGGACTCCCGCCTCGCGAGGTCCGCCTCGCTCTCGTAGGCTTCGACCATCTCCGGTATGGCTACCTGGACGAAATCCCTTCGCAGGGGCTCGGGTGCATCGGCCAGCGCCCTCGCGAGCTGTCTGATGTGCACGCCGTTTCCCGGGTCGGCGGCCGGCTGCCCAACCGCGGCGCCAGGGACGGACGACAGACCGATCAGGAGTGACAGGGTCAATATTGACCGGATTCTCAGGGACGAACCAGACCCCAGGGTCAACCCGCCGCGGCCCGATACCTTACCGTGCCTCCTTGCCAGGAGGCTTTTCCGCGGTAGAACTTCCATTCCCGGACAGGCTCCTAGAACGATTGGCCGATACTGAACAGGAATGGGCTCGTGAGGTCGTCCGAGTCGGGATCGATCGCATAGGCCAACTCGAACCGCAGCGGACCGATGGGTGTCACGTAGGAAAGTCCTCCACCCACGGTGAACTTGATTCGATCCAGCGGATAGCTGAACGATGGGGAGAACACATTCCCGAAATCGACAAAGGCGGTCCCGCCCACCGGTCCGAAAATGGGAAACCGGATCTCCAGACTGCCCTCCAGCAGGCTGTTTCCCCCGACAGGGTTGCCGTTTTCGTCCAGTGGACCCAGGCGGTTCAGGGCATAGCCCCGGACACTCCCCGGTCCGCCCGCGAAATAGCGCACATTGCTCGGGATGACCGTGGTCTCGCCGTAGGGTTCGATCCCGCCGATCTTGAGCCGCGTCGCGAAAACAATCTTCCGGGTCACCGGATAGAAATACCGCCCCTCCACCGTGGGCTTGACGAAACTGGCATCCGACACCACCGCCTGGTTCGAGTGATCGAACTGACCGCTCATGAACCAGCCTCGACGTGTATTGATCCGGTTGTCGCGATAGTCCCACTGTCCGGAAACGTACTGTATGAACAGTTTGTTGTCTTCGACGCCCTCGAGCGCCTCCTCGGAAGCGGTGAGGTCGATGTCGTAAAACAGGTTCGCCGTGAGTTCCAGGCCCGCGGCGGCGGCGAGCCTGCGGGTAAATTCATGCTCTATCTGCCACTCACCGCCGGCGCTCAGCAGGTCGTATGCCGGAAAGGGATCCACGATGTCGAAGACCGAGCTGAGTGTTCCGAACGGGTCCGTCTGGATTCTCTTGTAGTTCAATGCGAAAAGTTTGTAGGACATCGAGGTGTCCGGACCGAATACGTAGGGGTCGAAGAGGTCGGCTTCGAGGGTTTGCGAGATGCCGGTGACCCGTCCAAGCAACGACAGCGTCTGCGCCTGCTGCCGTAAATTCCGCAGCAGCCATCTCGCCTCGTATCGCATGCTCTCCACTGAGCTTGCGCCGATGCCGAACCTGATCGAGCGCGGCTTGCGTTCCGTGACGGCGAACTCCACATCCAGCGGTTCACCGGATTCGTCCGGATTGAGCTGACGCGGTGTCACGGCGCGAAACATGCCAAGATCGAAGATTCTTCCCTGACTCTCGATCAGTTCGCGCGTGCTGTACAGATCACCCTCGTTGATCTTCACCTGTCTTCGGATGACGTATTCGGGAACCTGCTCCTGGCCCGTGATGGTGATCTCGCCGAAAGGGGTCAGGCTGCCCGGTTCCAGGGAAAAGATGACGTCGGCCTCGTGGGTGTCCGGGTCGACCACCGTATCCGGTACGATCCCCGCGCGCGCGTACCCGGCATTCTGCATCCGCAGGCGCAGCCTGGCGATACTGCTGTCGAACTCGTCAAGGGTGAGCCGGTCGCCCGGTTGCAGTTCCAGCAGGCCGAGAAGTTCCTTCTCGGGAGGCAACTCAGGCGGGTAGTCTCCGGCGAACCCCACCGACCTCACGATCGTGACCGGTCCCTCATCGATCTCGATGACGATGGAATAGCGCTCGGTTTCCGGATCCTGAGTCACGGATTCGACGAGGGCATCGGCGGAGAGGAACCCCCTGTCGAAGTAGTACTTGCGCAGCCGGAGCATGTCGGCGTCCAGCGCCGCCGGATCGAAGGGCTCACCCCGCTTCCAGGGCCGGAAACGTGGACGTTGCTTTGTCGCCATGACCTTTCGAAGCAGGTAAGACCAGAATGTCTCATTGCCGATGAACCGGATTCGCTCGACCTCGGGCAGATCCAGCCAGGTGTCCGGCGCCGAATCGTCCTTCTTGAAGGTGGCACAGGCGCTCAGGGAAAGGAGGGAAAACGTCAACAACAACGCGCTCCATGCCCTGAAATAGTGCCCCATCGAATCCCCGCGTTTCACCGTCAATCCGGCTCAACCATACCAGATCCGGACGCATTCAAGCGGCCCGACGGGAGACCCCCGAAACGTTGTTGAAGACAAAAAAAGACCCCGCTGTGCGGGGCTAGAGGTCGGTAACGGGGTCCGACAGGTTAAATTCTTTTCTCCAGTCGCGACGGACCGGGGTGCTGTTTAGTTCACGGGAACCACGGCATTTTGTAGCGGGTGGTTCCCTGGATCTCGGGGTCGAATCAGACCGCGGCGCATACCGAATCCGAAGGATCGGACTCGCTGAAGTCGTTGAACGCCTTGACCGCGAAGCAGACGTCGTTACCGTTGATGCCAACCAGGTCGGTCATCTTGATTTCCACCCCGGGTGCATCCAGATCGAAGGCGGCATCGTTCTGGGTCTGAGTGTAGAAGTAGTCGATCCGGTTTGCTTCCGAACCGTAGTTTATCTCATAGAACTGGATGTTCTCTTCCGAGGGATTTGCATCCCAACTCAGCAGCAGGGAGACGTCTGCCGGAGCAGGCTCGGGCTGGGGCTCCGGAGCAGGCTCGGGCTGGGGCTCCGGAGCAGGCTCGGGCTGGGGCTCCGGAGCAGGTTCGGGCTGGGGCTCCGGAGCAGGCTCGGGCTGCGGCACCGGAGCGGGCTCGGGCTGCGGCACCGGAGCAGGCTCGGGTTGCGGCACCGGAGCGGGCTCGGGCTGGGGCACCGGCTCGGGCTGGGGCACCGGCTCGGGTTCCGGCTGCGGCGCCAGCTCTTGGGGGACCGAGACTGGAAGGGCCGCAATCGGGGGAACCGGGACCGGGTCAACGGAGTCCGTAATGTTGTCAGGGTTCGAAGGCGTTGCGCTGTCAGGCGCTACGGGTCCGCTCTCGAAGACGAAGTCGCCGCCACCGGGTGCGGCGGCTGTGGAGTCATCACCGCTACCGCCGCCGGAACAACCGGTCAGTGCGAGGGCCGGGACGATGGTGGAAAGCAGAGCGAAGTGACGAATTGAAGCGATCATTACAGTGCACCCCCGTGCGTTGTGCTGCGGGGGGGACGCCAGTAAGGATCGATTCAGACCTGTAACAAGTTACAGTAAGGGCACGCGCAGTGGGGCTTCCGCCGAGTCTGCGTTGGTGAGTCACCAGCCCGTCTGATTTCCCGGCGGCCCGGCTATCGTAGTTTCCCTGAGAGGGAGACCTTAGACCCGCAGCTTTGCGCCCCGACCTTTCGACCGGTTTGCCTTTGTCAAGAAACCAACGTGATTCACATCACGGGGAGAACTGTATCCCGGCCGCGCTACCGAAACAGCCGGTTTACGGACAGACGCGGAGATTCAGGGGACGGTGCGGACGGGAGGTCAGGGAAGGGGGACAAACGGAACAAGACAATGGGTGAGCCTGCCGGTAGGATTGTCGCAATTCCGACGGCTATGCCTTGATGCAGGAAGGTGCACCTCGCCGCGGATCGGAGATGTGGGCCCCGGAACAGACAAGTGCAAAACGCATCTTCAACAGTCAGGTATGGAGTGGAAGACGGTATTGATGAGATCCCTGGAAAGGGCCCTCTGACAAGCGAGCGACGACCCGATGCCGATTTGGCTCGACAGGCCGTTGATATCTTGTCCGGACGCAAGAAAAAAGACCCCGTTGACCACCCGGTTGGGGGGTGCACGGGGTCGAGGTCGGTAACTGGATCCAGTAGGGGGTATTCGATCATCCAGCCCCGTGGGGCTGGATGTCTGTTCAATCCTCTGGGCGGTCTGGTCGGGTCAGACCGCGGCGCAGACTGCTTGCGAAGGATCGGACTCGCTGACGTCGTTGTAGGCCTTGACGGTAAAGCAGATGTTGTTGCCGTTGACGTGTGCGAGGTCACTCTGCTGAATCTCCACGCCGGGGGCATTTGGATCGAAGTTCGCCTCGTTCATTGTCTGGGTGTAGAAGTAATCAACCTGGCTCTCCGCCTCGCCGTACATGACCTCGTAATACTGAACATTATCTTCTACC
>JAYENI010000227.1:0-6118 GCA_034722015.1 Pseudomonadota bacterium | reverse complement strand
CGAATCGCGCTGTCGCCGCTGTGGCACCTGTATGGGCGCCTGCCCGGTTCGCGTCATCTCCTTCGAAAACTACTCCGTGGACACGGTCGGCCAGCAGATCAAGACCGTCGATATCCCTGAAGAGTTTGAGGAGAAGCCGCGTATTCTCGTCCTGGCCTGCGAGAACGATGCTTACCCAGCCCTGGATATGGCGGCCCAGAACCGTATTGAATACAGTGCCTACGTCCGCGTGATCCCGGTGCGCTGCCTGGGTTCGGTGAACACCATCTGGGTGACCGACGCCCTGAACAGCGGCTACGACGGTATCGTGCTGATGGGTTGCCAGAAGGGCGAGGACTACCAGTGTCATTTCGTCAAGGGATCGGAACTGGCGCATATCCGGATGAGCAAGATCGACGACACGCTGGAACAGCTGAATCTCGAGACCGAGCGCGTTGTCACGCACGAGGTGGCGATTACCGATATCCAGCGGGCGCCGCGGTTGATCAACGACATGGCGGAGACCGTCGGGAAGATCGGACTGAGTCCGTTCAAGTTCTAGGAGACGCGCGATGAGCGAAGACATCAACGTTGCACAGGTCGAGAAGTACCGGAACAACTTCCTCAAGGAGGTGACGGACAACGTGGAGGAGGGCGAGTGGGTGCGCATGTGCATGCAGTGCGGGGTCTGCTCCGGTTCCTGCCCGCTGGGTCCGCACTGGGACCACCCGCCCCAGGAAATCTTCATGATGATCCGCGCCAACAAGCGCGAGGAAGTCCTGAGTTCCACCTCGATGTGGATGTGCACCTCCTGCTACAACTGCATCGTGCGTTGCCCCAGGGAGTTGCCCATCACCCACATCATGCACGGTCTGGCGCACTATGCGACACGCCTCGGCCTCGCACCGAAGGAGCAGCCCACGCTGAAGTTCGCCCAGCGTTTCTGGGACAACCTGGCCAGGAAGGGTCGGGTCAACGAGCTGAAACTGGGTGTGAGCCTGTATTTCATGAACGGGTTCTCGGAAGGGGTGAAGACCTCGCTGAAGATGGCGCCGGTTGGCCTCGGGATGTTGAAGACCCGGCGTATGAGCCCCATGGAGATGGCCGGCGGACACTCGGTCAAGGACCTCAAGGGGTTTCATGCCATGCTGAAGAAGGCCGAGGAGCTCGAGTCCGCCCGCGTCGACGCGAAGGGCGGCCCGGCGAATAACGCGTAAGGAGGGGCCAGCGAATGGCGACCAGAGAATATTCTTTCTATCCCGGTTGTTCGTCGCAGAAGGGCGCATCGTCCTCGAACTACCTCACGTCCGTCGAGTCCATGTGCGACACGCTGGACATCACACTGAACACCATTCCGGACTGGAACTGCTGCTCGGCATCCATCGGCTGGTGCGGCGGTGGCGAGTTGCCGAGGCTCGCGCTGTCCGCGCGAAACCTTGCGCTCTCGGAAAAGCACAATCCCGGTCAGGACGTCGTGGCGACCTGCGCGGCCTGCTGGCTGGCGACCCGGGAGACCGCCGAGCGGCTGGAGGACGACGCCGGATTGATGGCTGAAACGAATACCGCACTCAAGGAAGCGGGTCTGGAGTTCAAGAACGAGAACAAGATCCGCCATATGGTCGAGGTCATCATCGAGGACTTCGGTTACGAGGCACTCGGCAAGCACGTCGTCAAGCCCCTGGAAGGCATGAAGATCGCGGGCTACGTCGGCTGTCAGACCAACCGGCCTTTCGGAATCGAGGGGGAATCCTTCGAGAATCCGAAATATCTGGACAAGCTGGTCGAGACGATGGGGGCCGAGCCGGTCGAGAACTACGACAAAAAGGTGTCCTGCTGCGGCGGGGCACTGGCATTCTCGGAACCAGAGAAGAGCCAGGCACTGATCAAGGACATCATCGAGTCTGCCTATGATGGCGGTGCCGAGATGATCGTGACGCCGTGTCCCGTATGCCAGATGAACGTCGAGGTGTACCAGGACCAGATCAACCAGAAGTACGGCACGAAATTCAAGATGCCCGTGGTCTACTACAGTACGTTGATGACGGTGGCCTATGGCAAGAGTGCCAGGGACGCCGCCCTCGAGGGCCACGTGATCCCGGCCGGCAAGCTGGCAGAGATCGCCGCCAAGTAGGTTTTTTCGGGCCCGGCCCGTCCTGCACGAGAAAGCCCCGCATTTCGCGGGGCTTTCTCGTGCAGGCTATCCCTTGCCGTAGAGCACGTCCCTGCGCCGGACGCCCGGACTTGAAACCGTGTACGGGATCCTTCACGCTCGAGGTCCGGTTTGCAGGGCGCGTCCCGCAGGCCAAAAGCCGAAGAGCGTATTCCGACAGAGGGGAATCCATGGACCTTCGAGGTTTGTTCACTTACCTTGCCGTCATTGGCATCCTTGCTGTCTGGCACCCCGCGCAGGCACAAGTAGGATTCGGGGGTTTTTACGGCGACGACCCCGCCAATCGCTATCCAGGTGACGGTTTCGGGGTTCCGTCGTCTGAGCGCGGCGCAAGCCCCTGGTCCTGTGTTCCCAGGTTTTATCAACGGCCGGGGCCGGTCTATGACGGTCGGGCATGGTCACCGAGCCGTTCCAGGCAGTCGGCCTATCGGGAATATCGCGAGCGCAAGCGCGAAAGACTGGACCGGTATCGGGCGTGGCGGGATCAGCAGCAAGCGGAAGTTGACAGGCGCCGGGCGCCCGGGCGTCAATCCGTTTATGCCCCCCGCTACCTGACGCCCCCGGTGGAGCAGGAGGATGTGGACGGTGGCCGCGGGGAGTTCGTCGAGAAGGACGAAGGTGAACCTCCCTATGAGCTGGGGCAGGGGGCGAGGCACCGGTTCTGACCCTGAGTGGCGCCGATCCGGTCGATTCCCCCGGGAGTCCCGAGCGCGGATTCGGCGCGCTACTCGGTCTGTGGCGCCAGAGAGACTTTGCCCTCGTATTCGAAAGGGATCTTTGCCGCCCAGTTTGACAGCTTGATTCCGCCTTCGATCCGGTAATCCAGTTGTTCCGGGCCGCGTCCTTGTCCATCAACGGCCAGGTGCCTGAGCTGGCCCAGGATTCGCGTGATGCTGCTGACCACCTCGACTTCCGCCACCCCCTCGCCGAACGCGGGGATATCGACCTCCCGGTTGCTGACACCGCTGGCGAACGGACGCTCGTTCAGCAGTATCTTGTAATTCATGCCGCGAACCTCGATCGGAAAGTCGTTGGGATTCAGCAACCGCAGCCTGAGCGCGAACCTTTGTTCGAACAGGTCGGCGCTGACGAACCTGAGGCCGGCCAGACTGACCTCGGGGGGTTCCGGTTTCGATGCCAGATTCGCGCAACCCGGCATAAGTAATGCACCGAGTATCAGCCAGGTTGACGTGGTGAGTCCGGACACTGTTCGCATGCTCTCGCTCCTGATGAAAACCGCAACCTGTGCTGTCGACGCCAAATCTCCGGGTCGCACTCACGGGTCCGCTGGTTTTTTTCGGATTGCATCGGTTCCGTCGTCACCCCCGGGCTCGTCGTGCTCCGGGGGTTTTACCGGGGTATCGTCCATCAGGATCCGGTAGGCGGGACCTTCGAGGTCGTCGAACTGGTCGGTATGGGAAGCCCACCAGAAGGCGCCCACGATGATGGCGACGAGGAGCAGTGCCAGCGGGATCAACAGATACAGGATTTCCACGTTCAGTTTCCCGTTACGGCGCGTCTTCGCGTCAGGCGCAGGGCGTTGGCGACCACGATCAGGGAACTCGCCGACATGCCCAGGGCCGCCATCCAGGGTGTGATCAACCCGGCCGCCGCGGCGGGCAACGCCAGAAGATTATAGGTGATCGCCCATGCGAGATTCTGACGGATGACGCGGCGCGTGCCCCTGGCGAGCCTCACGGCCGCTACCACTACGGACAGGTCCTTGCCCATGATGACCATGTCCGCCGAGGTCATCGCGAGCTGTGCCCCGCTGCCGATCGCCAGCGAAACGTCCGCGCCTGCCAGTACCGGGGCATCGTTGACGCCGTCACCGACCATTGCCACCACGGCCCCGTGCGCCTGCAGGTCCCGGACGCGCGCCAGCTTCCGGTCCGGAGAAAGTTCGCCGAATGCGTGTGCGGAATCGATTTCGACGGTGCGCGCGAGTGCGTGTGTCACCCGTGTCTGATCGCCACTGAACAGGTGAATGGTCCCGCCGCCGTTATGCAGGTCCCGGACAACTGAAGTGGTTTCGGGGCGAGGTCGATCCCCGAAGGAGAACGTTGCCAGCCACTGGTGTGCCGTGGACAGGAATACCTCGGTTGCCGCGCCACTTCCTTCGGTTTCGGGGGGCGGGACGGGTTCGGTGCCTGACGGGAAGCGATTGATGTAGTCCCGGTTTCCCAGGTAGTAGCGCTCATTGTCCACGACGCCGGTGATACCCCCGCCGGGCGTGGCCGTGATTTCAGTGGTGCGCAACGGGGGCTGGACGTCGGCCTCGACGATACAGCGCGCCAGCGGGTGTTCCGAGTGCCGCTCGAGTGCCGCTGCGATCCGCAGTACCTCCTCCGCCGGCAGTGCCGTCAGCGGTGTGACGCCCAGAAGACGGGGGCGTCCCGCCGTGAGGGTGCCGGTCTTGTCGAAGACGAAGTCGGTGGCTTGCCCGAGGGTGTCAAGCGCGTTGGCCCGGGTCGTGAGCACGCCATATTCCGCGAGTGCGCCAGTGGCTGCCGTCACCGCTGTGGGTGTGGCCAGGGACAGGGCGCAGGGACAGGTGACGACGAGTACCGCGACCGTGATTTCGAACCAGCGCGCCGGATCGACGTTCCACCAGTAAAGTGCCGTGGCCAGCGCGAGCACAAGCACGCCTGACACAAACCAGGAAGCGGCCCGGTCGGCCATCCTGCTGATCTCGGGTTTTTCTCCCTGCGCCCTCTCCAGCAATCGCAGGATGTGCGAAAGCACGGTATCGGATCCGACTTTTTCGACCCGCATCACCAGCGGACTTTCGATATTGATGCTGCCTCCGATGAGGCCCGAGCCCTGATTTCGGGCCACCGGCATGCTCTCTCCGGTCAGCAGGGACTCGTCCACGCTGGATTCACCCTCCATGACGAGACCGTCGGCGGGGACCCGTTCTCCAGGCAGGATGCGCACCCGGTTACCCGGGGCAAGGTCAGCCACGGGAATCGTCTCAAGATCTCCTTCGTCCCCGTCCGGAATTCGGGTCGCGACGGCGGGGGTCAGCTTGACCAGTCGATCCAGCGCTTCGGTTGATCGCCGACGCCCGACCAGTTCGAAATATCTCGCGGTCAGAAGAAAGAACACGAACATCGCAACGGATTCGTAGTACACGTGTCCCTGACCCGACACGGTGGCCCACACGCTGGCGCCGAACGCCCCCAGTACGCCGAGGCTCACGGGAACGTCCATTCCGACCCTGCGGTTGTTCAGGTCGCGCCAGGCGGATCGGAAAAAGGGTTGGGCCGAGTAGCCGATGATCGGGATCGTCAGCACGAAACTGACCCAGTGGAAAAAGGACATCAGGTCCGCGTCCATTCCCCGGTTGTCACCGACATAAAGCGCTACCGCCACCATCATGACCTGCATTCCGAGTGCGCCCGCGATGCCGAGCCGCCCGAGCGCCAGTTTGCGGTCCGCCTCGAGCAACTCGCGTCCACGGCCCGGGTCCCAGGGATGCGCCCGATATCCGATGGCGGCAATCGTTTCCAGGATCTTGCCGAGGGAGATCCGCCCGTTGTCCCAGCGTATCCGCGCGCGGTGGGTCGCGTAGTTGATGTGTGCTTCCAGCACGCCCGGCAGGTGTGACAGGTGCTGCTCGTTGAGCCAGATGCAAGCGGCGCAGGTGATCCCTTCAAGGATCAGTGTGGCTTCACGTTCGTCCCCGTTCACCCGGGTGACGAAACCCTCCTGGATCTCGGGAATATCGTAGATCCGGGTTTCGCGAAGGAACCCGGGCACCACCTCGCGACCCGGTTCCGGGTTCGCGGTGCGAAAGCGGTAGTAGTCCTCCAACCCGCCGTCGACGATGGCGCGCGCAACCGCCTGGCACCCGTGACAGCACATGGCCCGTGAATCCCCGAGGATGTCGACGCGGATATCGATGCCTGGCGGGACAGGCAGGCCACAGTGGTAGCAGCCGCCGCCGGCGGGTTGCGGCGGTGTCAC
>JAYENI010000226.1:0-24299 GCA_034722015.1 Pseudomonadota bacterium | reverse complement strand
GATCCTGGCATACATCCGAGATCCACTTGAACACTGTTTTCTGGTCAAAATATATTTCTTTGTAATTCAATTGTTTATGGAGGATAAATCGCTGGAAAACTGGCTTAGACACATAGGTAATCAGGATGTAAAATGCAATATGAAAGTCTAGGGCATTTGGCCCATTGCCATCCATCTTTACATATTCCGCATCATTGCCAAGCATTTGAATGGAAGCAGCTAATTCAAAAGATATTTTCGACTGATTGGCTCCTACAAACACCAAGACCTTGAAGGGGTGGCCGTTTAAAATCGCGAGATTTGCTGGTTGCACATTCTCGAAGTCGATAAGAATATAGTTTGTTCTCAAGTAGTCGCCTCAATGTCGTGGCCCTAACTAATAATTCTATAGTTTCCGGATAACTTACTATTCGACGGTTATTCCGGCAAACGGATATGGTATCAAGAAGTGCTTGCGGGATAACATACGAAACTGCATGTTATCTCGCACGGAGTCTCCAGTCGTGCTTCAAATTCCCGACGACAACACTGCGCGTTTCGAGGTGACTATGAGCGCGGATACATGGTCAGGTATTTCTCCGTGACCCTTTGTCCACTCGCGCATTGAACAAACCCGACGCTATGCCCGCATTCCTCATCGGGCACATTGGGTTTGTTGCACTTGTCCTGCCTGGCGGATGTCGACAATACCCGGTGATTTCGGTTGGGGGAAAAGACGCCCTTGTGGCCTGGATCAGAAAGGACGGCTGTCCGACGACAGATCCAGCCAGGCGCATTCTTCGGGTGAAAGTGTCCGGCTACCGGCATCTAGCGAGGACTTGACCTCCTCTACGGTTTACGCACCGCAAAGGGCAACGACCGGGAACTTCTGGATCGCTACCCATGCCAGTGCGATCTCGAACAGGGAAAGACCGCGTGCCTCGCCCAATTCGACTGCGCGCCGCTTTCGCTCGAAATTTCCGTCCGAGTAGAACACCCTGACCAGATCGGGATCGCTCCTGTGGGCTTCGTCACCGTGTGCAAAAAAACCGCGGCCTAGGGACGACCAGGCGATCAGTGGCATGCCGGACCTTTCGAACCAGGCGAGATCACCGGCTGATGTAACGACCGTATCCGGCCAATAGGGTTCGTTTGCGCGGGCGAGGGAGAAATGCGGACTCGATGCCACCGGTAGCGCCCTGCCGGCGCGAGTGCCGTAGTCAATGGCCTGCTGGAGACGATCCGTGGTCCAGTTGGGGGCACCCCAGGCGCGAAGCCGGCCCTGCCGGATTTCATCAAGGTCATCGTACCCAGCCCGATCACCGACGATGCCGGAATCAGTCCACCGATCTCGAGTGTTCGCATTGTAGATAAAGAGGTAAAGGGACAGATCCCTGTCCGGCTTCTCGCGGAATGGAGTCCGTCTTCTTCGGGCGGCCACGTCTGATATGCCGCACCATACAGCTTAGTCCCGCCTCACCAATCTGAAATATACTGTGGCTTCATTTTGCCAGCCGCATCATCAAACCTTCCCAGAGAGTCTCATCAATGTCAGATTTCAGGATAATCTACACCGAAACGGACGAAGCCCCGGCACTCGCCACTTACTCCTTCCTGCCCATCGTTCAGGCCTTCACCCAAACTGCCGAAATCGATGTAGAGACCCGCGATATCTCGCTGTCCGGCCGTATTATCGCCAATTTTCCCGATCATCTGACCGACGAGCAAAAAATCGGCGATGCCCTGGCAGAACTGGGGGCGCTGGCCAGGACTCCTGAAGCGAATATCATCAAGCTGCCCAACATCAGTGCATCCATTCCCCAGCTGACGGCCGCGATCCGTGAGTTGCAGTCCCTGGGGTATGGCATCCCGGACTACCCGGCGGAACCCGCCGACGGGGCGGAACGGGCCATCAAGGCACGTTATGCGAAGGTGCTGGGCAGCGCGGTCAACCCGGTCCTGCGCGAGGGCAACTCGGATCGCCGCGTGGCCGATCCGGTGAAGGAGTATGCAAAAAGGCACCCGCATTCGATGGGTGCCTGGTCTTCGGACTCAAAGACACAAGTCGCCTCGATGCCGGAGGGTGATTTCCATTCCAGTGAGCAATCCGTTGTGATCGAGACTGCCGGTGACGTCAGGATCGAGCTGGTGGGTGACGACGGCGAGACCCGTGTCCTGAAAGAGAAGACGCCCGTAAGCGAGGGCGAGGTCATCGATGCCTCGGTGATGAGCGTGAAGGCGCTGAGCGCTTTTTACGAGGCCACGACCAGGGATACCCGGGAGCAGGGTGTATTACTGTCACTGCATCTTAAAGCCACCATGATGAAGGTCTCCGATCCGATCATGTTTGGTCATGCGGTGCGTGTGTATTACAGGAACGTGTTCGAGAAATACGCGGACACCTTCGACAGGCTCGGCATCGATACCCGTAACGGACTGGGTGATGTATATGCAAAGATCGCCGACCTGCCGGATGCACAGCGCCAGGCGATCGAGACCGATATCGAGGCGGTATACCGGACCCGTCCCGAACTCGCGATGGTGAACTCAGACAAGGGCATCACCAACCTGCATGTGCCCAGCGACGTGATTGTTGATGCCTCGATGCCGGCAATGATTCGATCTTCCGGCAAGATGTGGGGCCCGGATGGCAAGCTGCACGACACCATCGCGATGATCCCGGATCGCAACTATGCAGGCGTCTACCAGACGACAATCGATTTCTGTAAATTGCATGGCGCCTTCGATCCCGCAACGATGGGTAATGTCAGTAACGTGGGCCTGATGGCTCAGAAGGCGGAGGAATACGGTTCGCACGACAAGACTTTCGAGATTCCCGCCGGCGGCAAGGTACGCGTGACCGATGCGGCAGAAATCACCCTGATGGAACATCGCGTTGAAGAAGGTGATATCTGGCGTATGTGCCAGACCCGGGACCTGCCGATTCGTGACTGGGTAAAACTGGCAGTGACCCGGGCAAGGTTAACGGGGCAGCCCGCCATCTTCTGGCTGGACGAGCACCGGGCGCATGACGCGAACCTGATCGCCAGGGTACAGACCTGTCTGAAAGACCATGATACCGACGGCCTCGAGATCAGGATCATGGCCCCGGCCGAAGCGACGCAGGTCACGCTGGAGCGCGTGAACGCTGGCGAAGACACCATTTCCGTCACGGGTAACGTGTTGCGTGATTATCTGACCGACCTGTTCCCGATCCTGGAACTGGGCACCAGCGCAAAGATGCTGTCGATCGTACCGCTGCTGGCCGGAGGCGGTTTGTACGAGACCGGCGCCGGTGGTTCCGCGCCCAAGCACGTACAACAGCTGACGGAAGAGAACCATCTGCGCTGGGATTCGCTGGGTGAGTACCTGGCCCTGGAAGTCTCGCTGGAAGACTTTGCGCGCAAGCACGACAACGCCAGTGGCAAGGTGATCGCGGCGGCGCTGAACAAGGCGAACAGCCAGTTCCTGAACAACAACAAGTCACCTTCACGCAAGGCGGGTGAACTGGATACCCGGGGCAGTCATTTCTACCTGGCACTGTACTGGGCGCAGGCCCTGGCCGGGCAGGATGATGATGCCGGATTGAAGGCGATCTTTGCGCCGGTGGCGCGGAAGCTCTCGGACAACGAGGCGACGATCGTCGATGAGCTGATTGCCGTTCAGGGCCAGCCGGCTGATCTGGGTGGCTACTATCGCCCGGATCGCGAGAAAACCTCCGCGGTGATGCGCCCCAGCGCGACCCTGAATGCGTTGATCGACGGAATAGCGGGCCGATAACGGCGAGATAGCTTCGTCGCTTTCACCCTGCCTCCCTACCCCCTTGCGGTCCGGGACACCGCGCTGGAGCTGCGTGAGCGGGTGCGCGGGACTATGCTTGTGTGGTGCGACGAGCCCGACCTCGCCGCGGACTCGCAATGGGAGCATGACACCGAATGACAGCCGATCGCGAGCTCGCACAACGAATCCTCGACACCGCGCTCGAGCTCGGCGAACATCGCGGCTGGGATGCCCTGCATCTGTACGAGATCGCCGAGACGATGGGCATGACCGTCGCCGATATTCAGCGATGCTACCCGCATAAAGATGCATTGGCGGAGGCATGGTTCGACCGCGCCGAGGCGGCATTGGTCGCGATGGCCGGGACGCCGGGCTGGATGGATCTGAGTCCGCGGCAACGACTGATCCGCACCATCATGAGCTGGTTCGACGCGCTGGCTGCCCACAAGGGGCTGACGGCCGCCATGCTCCGCTACAAGTTGCAGCCCGATCACGTGCATTTGCAGGCGCTGGGTCTTGTCCGGGTCAGCCGCACCGTCCAGTGGATCAGGGAAACCGCATGTTTGCCCGAAGCGGGATGGCGACGGGAACTGCAGGAAATCACGCTCACCGGGATCTACCTGTCGACCGTCGCCCATTGGCTGCGCGACGACTCGCCCCGCGCCACCAGGACTCGCGCCTTGCTGGATCGTCTGCTGGCGAACGCGGAGCGAGCGGCGCTGCAAATCGCGCCACGCAAGTAAACCGGGATCGTGGACGTCGTCACGCACGCGCTGTTGGGGGCCACGCTGGCCCACGCCACGGCTCCGGATCACGCGCGGCTTGGTGTCCGCGAGCGACTGTTGCTCGGCGGCGCTGCTGCGGCCTTCCCGGACATCGACTTTGTCGCGTTCCCCCTGAATCCCCTGCGCTTCCTGGCGGACTGGCACCAGGGGCCGACGCACTCGCTGGCGCTGCTACCGCTGTGGTCGCTGCTGCTGGGCGGCGTCTTCGTTCTGATAACCCGGCGACGAGGTGTGTTCGCGGAGGCGGTGTGGGTCAGTGCCATGGGACTAGCCTCCCACATCGCGGCCGATCTCATCACCGCCTACGGCACCGCACTCCTGTCCCCCCTGTCGGACTCGCGCTACAGCCTTGGCACGACCTTCGTCATCGATCCCCTGTTCACGACAGTCCTCGCCTTGGGACTCGCGACGAGCCTGTGGACAGGGCGGCGGCTCGTCGCCGGTCTCGGGTTGGCGGTACTTTGTGTGTACGTGGGTGGCCAGGCACTGCTGCAGCAGCGAGCCATCGATCTGGGCCTTGCCTCGGCACGCGCGCAAGGTCTTGCGATCGAACAACTCTCCGTACTGCCCCAGCCGTTCTCGCCGTTCAACTGGAAGCTCATCGGTGTTCAGGGTCCGCTGCGTTTCGTCGCGCATGTCAACCTGGCGGGCCATCCGCCGATGGTGCCATCGCTACCGGGCATGCGGCGTCTGGCGGCCATCGCTGCCGCGTACGAGCCGCCGGCGCAGCTCACATGGCGACGCCGGCACCACTTCGGCGATTGGCCTGAACACCAGGCGCTGGCCGAGCAACTCTGGCTACACCCGCAGTTCGCCACGTTTCGCCGGTTTGCGGTCCATCCCGCCATCTCGCGCATTGACAGCCGCGGTGACGAAACCTGTGTCTGGTATACCGACCTGCGCTACGACCTGCCCGCATTGCCCGACACATTTCGGTTTGGTTTTTGCCGTGACGGTGTTGAAAGGCCGTGGCGGCCTTACCGCCTGCGGTACTTTTCCGAACGGGACCGCCAGGCACTGCCGCAATGAATGCCGACCCCCCTTTTTGCGAGCGAGTGGCTTGCAAGTCGCATCAGTGAAAGTGCGCTGCATTAATGGGCAGCGTCGTGGCGAGGTTGCGATAGACGATGCCCAGCAGTTTTTCCAGACCCGCGAAGGCACCGCCGCTGATAAAAGGTTGTTTCGCGTATCGATCGGTTACCCGTCGGCCGGGTCCTTCCTGCCCTTGACGTTCGGCCTGATCGTGGCCCCCTCGCCCGGTTTCAGCGGGGCCTGCTCTCGGACAGGGAACGCCAGCGGGTCGCTGTTGGTCTCGCACGCCTCAGCAGCCCACGGCTGTTGTTGATGGACGATCCCTGTACGCCCTGGATAACGACGCGAAACAGGGTATCCTGCCTTAGCCTGAAGACCTTCACGCTAGCGAAAATGGTGAATTGCCCCATGGACTACGACCTGGTTGTTTCGGAATTGCAGAAGGCCTCCGCCTTCGACCTCTACCGTCTACAGTCGGCCATCGGCAGACTGCTGGACGATCCTGCCCGTATGACAGCCGCAAAGCGCCAACTCGCACCCGGCGAAGAAGTCACCTATTTCGATGCGCAGGATAATCGCCTGGTCCCGGCACGTATTCTGGAGATACGCCGAACCCGCGTGTCCCTCGAGGAGTTGCAAACGGGCAAGCGCTGGCTCGTCCCTTTCTACATGATCAATATCGACAATGCCGATACCGACATCGCGCCGAAGCGGAATCACGTCGATCGCCTGTCATTGCGGGTCGGAGATCGTGTGGGATTCACCGGCAAGGACGGCTACGAGCTGTTCGGCACCGTCATCAAGCTGAACCCGAAGCGGGCCAAGGTGCGGACCGGCGAGGGGATATGGGCCGTACCCTATACCATGCTGTTTTCCGTCATCGATGGAGAACGGGCCCCGGATACGATTGTCGTGGAACAGATCGGGCTGTTTGCCAATGACAGTATCGGCACCTCACGAGATGGCGAAGATATCATCTGACTGGCCAGTCCCGCAGCCGATGACACGCCCCTGGATATCGGACTTTCCTCCAACGCGGGTAACTTCTCAATAACCCCGTGCGGATTGAAAAAAGTCACCGGAGTTTGCTGGTGGACTGCGCTGAACTTCGCTTGTCCACCCTACCGAGCCTTATCTCACAGTGTGGAGGGGTAGGGTGGACAAGTGCAACGCAGTCCACCATTGGAGAACCCCGGCGCCACAATGGTGGACTGCGCGTCGCTTGTCCACCCCAAGCTGCACGCGATTATGGAGAAATTACCAACGCGGGGGTTAAACACACACCGGAAAGTCACCCCCGGAACTGATGCATTCAGCGGAAACTCCGGTCCCGGGTTACAGCGATATGGAAAAAGTCGAGTACCCGCAATCGTGGTATCCCGTCGCGCGCAGTCGTGACCTGAAACCCGGCCGACACAGAATCGTCAACGCGTTTGATTCCGACTGGCTGTTGTTTCGCACCCGGTCGGGGCAGGTTGGCCTGACCGGGAGGCACTGCTGTCATATGGGTGCCGATCTTGCCCAGGGCGCGGTATGTGGCGAGGCGTTTGAATGCGCGCTCCATGGCTGGCGTTTTGACACCAGCGGCAGATGCACCCATATCCCGACCCTGACGGAACCGCACCGCGATATTCGTCTGTACCATCTGGTTTGTCAGGAACGCTATGGTGTCATCTTTGCTTTCTGGGGCGAGCAGCCGGCGTTCGAGCTGCCGTTTCCACCCCGGATGGAATGCGAACTCTCCTGCAGCACACCCTACACGCTGGACATGGAGACCGAATACCATACGCCCAGTCTCAACACCTTCGATGTGCAGCACTTCGAACGCATCCATAACCGGCGATTCGTCTCGGAGCCCGACATCACCCGCATGAACACCTTCTGCCTCAGGATGGACTACGAGGCCGAGATTCTCAAGCGGCGGTGGGTCGACTACATCATGGCCATGCTCGGCCCCCACCGCACAAACGTCACCATCGATTGCTGGGGATCCAGTATGCTCCTGTTGAGGAACCAGGAAACCGGGTTTGGCGGGTTTGTCGGCATGCTGCCGATGCAAGGGGGGCTGAGCCGGGTGTTTATCGTTGCACTCAGGGAGCGGTACGCAGGATCGCGGGCGACGGGGCACTACATCGCCCGGGGGCTTGTCGCTCTGGCGGGCGTGTTGATGCGTGGATTTCTCAAACCGGATGTACGCGTCATCACCCGCATGCGGCCGTTCAGGGGAAACTGGATCGACGAACTCGATGCGGGCGCGCAGATGTACTGGGATTACCTGCAACAATTGCCGCGCTGGGACGGCAATCAAGCGGTGCGCGGGAATTAACCCGGGCGTGGCGCTCCGCACGAGCCGCCGCTTCCTTGAGGCCCCGCCGTGCGACGAGGTCTTGCTGTCTGTACAGGCCCGCAAAGAACTTGCGGGGCTGTCCTCCCCGCCAACGGCGGCCGAGATCCTGGAACTTGCCCGGCGCTCATCCGTCGATCTGGCCACGCGCGTCTTTTTCGAAGGCATCATCGCGTCCTCCCATGGGAAATTCGTCAGACGGCTGCAGGCATTTCCCCGGGACAACGTGTCACATCAAGGCAAGGGTGTGAAATTTCTCGTACTACCGGGTATGTTCTACCGGGAGCATCCCGAGGTCGGGGCGGATGGCGAGCTTGCCATCGAGATCGCACGCCGGTTCGGCTTTGACGCCGAACGGGTGGACACCGACAGTACCGGCAGTGTCACGGGCAACAGCCGGATTCTAAAAGACCGGCTTGCCGACGAGACACAGGGGGACATCTGGCTGGTATCGCTCAGCAAGGGTAGCAGTGATGTTCGGCACTATCTGCAGCACCACCATCCCAACAAGAGGATAAAAGGCTGGGTCAATGTGGCGGGTATCTTCAAGGGGGCGCCCCTGGCTGACCGGAAACTGGCGACACCCCTCAAGCGTGCGGCGAACCGGGTCCTGTGCACCCTTCTGGGCATCGACTACGAGGCCCTGAGCGAGATGCGCACGACGCACCCATTCTGGCAACGGGACGCCTGGCCGTCACGGATGGACATGATTCACATCGTGCCGGTACCACTGGGTTGCCATATTCAGGGAAAACTCGGGGCGCGCCACACACAACTGCAGGACAGGGGACCCAACGACGGCTTTGTCCCACTGACCGACGTGATGAGCCTGCCGGGACACATCTATCCGGTTTGGGGGAGCGATCACTTCCTGCGCACACCGGATCTGAGCCCCCTGCTCTATCGACTCTGTCACTATATCGCGTACCGAACTATTGAATCTCGAGGGAGAACAACATGAACCTTTTTATGAAGGCGGCCATCGCGTTTGTGCTGCTATCGGGATCGGCGCAGATCCTGGCTGACGAAGATCACGATGCCGAGCGGGCCGTGCTGCTGGAGAAACTGGCGTTCATCGAATCGGCGCTCAACGAAAAGGCATTCGAGCGCGTCGTGCCGCTGCTGGACGAGGATGTCGTGATCGTCTTCCTCAATGGCGAGGTCACCCGCGGGATCGACGAGGCCCGCGCGTACTTCGACAAAACGCTCGGAAGCACCAACCCCATTCTCAGCGACTACACCACGAAGGCAGCGGTAGGGGCGCCCGCCCGATTCATCGGCCACATCGCGGTCGCGGACGGATCAACCCGGGATACCTTTGTTTTCGTCAATGGTTCGGAAATGGTCGTCGATGCCAAATGGACCGTCACACTGGAAAAGCGCTCCGGTGACTGGAAGGTCCTGCAACTCCAGTTCTCGTCCAACCTGTTTGACAATCCCCTGGCCCGCAGCGCGAGAAACAACCTTGCCATGTTCTCCGGCGTCTCGGCCATTGCCGGTCTCGTCATCGGTTTCCTGATCGGGCGCAGACGTAAATCCAATGCCTGACATCGATCGGCAGAATCTCGTCATCGGCCTCGGGGTACCCGCGGCACTGCTGTTCCTTCTCTGGGCGGGCTCACACAGTGAGGGGATCGTTTTCCTTCTCTCGACGGTGGCCTTTGCGTTTCTAGGCCTGACCAACTATGCGCTGATCCACGAGGCCAGCCATCACAATCTCCATTCCGAGCGTCGCGTGAACAACCTCCTTGGCGCGCTGGCCGGCTGGCTGTTCCCCGCCTCGTTTTCCTTTCTGGAAGTGACGCACCAGGCGCATCACAGGAACAACCGGACCGATGGAGAGATGTTTGACTACTACTATCCGGACGACAACCTTCTGATCAAGTACGCCCAGTGGTACAGCATCCTTGTGGGATTCTATCCCCCGATTATTCCGGCAGGTTCACTGCTCATGGCGCTGGTACCGGGCGTGTTCAGACTGAAGCCCTGGCGTGTTGCGAAATCGTCTTCCATCCTGTTCGACCGCGGACTCTTCAACGACTGGGTGGTCAGAAAAATACGGTCGGAAGTCCTGCTGGGACTCTGCTTCTGGGTGGCCGCCTGGCTGGCGCTCGACCTCGACCCGCTTTCCGTCCTGATTCTGTACGCGGCGTTCTGGTTCAACTGGTCGACACGTCAATATGTCACGCACGCCTTCTCGCCCAGGGATGTGGTGAATGGCGCGTGGAATCTGACAGTGAGCCGCCTGATGGGCGGGATCTTTCTCAACGGGCAATGGGACCTCGTCCACCACAATCACCCGCACGCGCACTGGCAGGAACTCCCCGAACTGGGCAAGGCGAGCAGGCCGCCGAGTCCCTACTGGAGACAGTATCTGAGCCTCTGGGCGGGACCCCGACCGAATCCCGAGCCGGCCCCGGTGGCGCTGGATGGCACCCCCTGAGATCCCGACATTTCTCCACTGGCCCGGCGCGGCCAAACTGGGCGACAGGGGCGGACCTGCGGTCTTTTTTCTTGGGTTCTTTTACCTGTTCTTTGGTGGCGCGGCGTGGCTGTCCGATTTCGTGCCCTGGCGATTCAACGTCGGTTTCGAGTGGGAAAAGGCCGTCCCGTTTCTTCCGTGGTCCGCCCTGGTATACGCCTCACTGGTCTGGATGATGATATTGGCCCTGTTCGTCATCAGGGAGAAAAAGGAAATCCGTTGCCTCGTCAGGGTGCTTTGCATCCAAACCGCGATCGGCGCGGCGTTTTTCCTGCTTTTTCCGGTGATCAGCAACTATCCGCCCCGGTACGGGAACGAGGCACTGCCGCACATTTTTCTCATCGCCGACACCCTGAATCTTCACAACAACCAACTGCCGTCTCTGCATGTCTGTTTCGCCTTTACGAGCGCCTTCGTGCTGGCTCACTACGCCCGCGACTGGCAGGCAGGGCTTCTGGTGCTCTGGGCGTTCGCCGTCGCCGTATCCGCCATGACGATACACGAACACAACCTGCTGGATATCGCCGGTGGCGTGCTTCTGGCGGGCTGGGGCACACGGTACTGGCGCCGATTGACTCACCCGGCCAATGTGGCCAGGCAAGGTCACTCCGCAACCCGGCGTCCCGTGGTTGTGGAGACGACGAACCCGGATTGAAGGCGCGCGCCTCGACCGCGCGTTCTCCGAACCGGGCGCGACAAACGACCATCTACTGTGCCCTGTCGAAAGGAAATGCTGCCGGCCTGAAGACTCAGCCAGCCTCCAGCAACTCACCCTTCCAGGTCTCGTCGCCGAGCGGGTAACCGTTGCGCTGGGCGACCTCGCCCCGATGCATCAGGTTGATGGGAAAGAAATTGCGGAACATGAACAGGTCGCCGCGGTTGGTCTTGTCGAAACCCCGGTGCAGGATGCTCTTCCAGCTGTAGAAACGGCGTCGCGCGGCCACGCAATTCTCCGTCACCTGCCCGGGTGTCAACCGTCGCGGGAAGAACGGCAGGTCGTTGTAGCGGTAGCGGTCATCCAGCCACCAACGGTCATAGCGCAACCGGTTTTCGAGGACGAGTCTCTCGTAGAGTGCCGTTCCCGGAAATGGCGTCAGGTGATTGAAGGCCGCGATATAGAGGTTCTGTTCCAGGGCGAAATCCACGGTTTCGTCGAAGGTCTCGAGATTGTCATTGTCATACCCGAAGATAAAGGTCCCGTAGACGCGGATCCCGTACCGCCGCAGATTCCGCAACGCCTGCGGATAACCCCCCTTCATCGCGTTAAACCGCTTGCCCATGGATTTCAGGTTATCCGCATCGAGGGTCTCGAATCCGATGAGAACCCCCTTGCATCCGCTGCGCGCCAGCAGGTCGAGAAATTCCTCATCGTGCGCGGCGTTGATGCTCATCTGCGTCACCCAGCGGATACGAAGTTTTGCCAACTCGTCCAGCAGTGGTTTTGCGGCCTGGAAATTCCCGGCGAAATTATCATCGACAAAGAAAAAGAATCTGACCCGCTCGCGGAGGGCTGTCAGTTCCGCAATCACCGAATCCACCGGCCGATACCGGTGGGTGCGTCCGAAAAACCGCTGGATCGCGCAAAAATCACAGGGAAAGCGGCAACCCCGACCGGTTTCCACCAGCCCAAGCGGAAGATAACGTTTGCCCGCAAAAACGGAACGATCCAGCCGAATATCCGAAAGCGACGGTCGTTCGGTTGCCTGGTAACGTTTT
This sequence comes from Pseudomonadota bacterium, assembly GCA_034722015.1. GTDB lineage: Bacteria > Pseudomonadota > Gammaproteobacteria > JAJDOJ01 > JAJDOJ01 > JAJDOJ01. The sequence continues at coordinate 12,181 of JAYENI010000226.1, read as the reverse complement.
CGCAAGGCGCCATGACGCAGATCATCGATCACCTCCGGCCACACACCCTCTGCTTCGCCGACGACAATGCCCTCCGCGAATCGCTCGCACTCATCGGGGACGAGGGTCGGGTGAAATCCGCCGAAGACCACCGGTACGCCACGCTGCCGATATTCGGTGGCGATCTGGTAGGCGCGCCTGGCCGTATAGGTCTCGACGGACAATACGACGGCATCGGTCGGCTCGTCGTAGGGAATCGACTCCATCCGGTCGTCATGGAAACGCACGTCGATGTCTTCCGGCGTCAGGCCGGCGATGACGGCGGCGGGGAGCGGTTCCATCTGCCACGAACGGATATAGCGCTCCCCCCGCCTGTGCCCGATCGCGGGATGAACGATGGTTAACCGCCGCATATACGCCGGTTTTCGGTGCAGGATGTACGCCCGGCGTCCCTGGCGACAATCGGCGTCCCGCGCCAACCCGCGACCGGATTGGGCAGCACGGGATGGACCGGCAGATCGCAGGTGTAGAAGCGCTGCAGATTGCGGGCGTAAAAGCGGTAGCCGAGATTGGCGCTGATCGCGAGCGCGCTGAAATTTCGCGCGCGCCACAGTCGCCTGCCTATCGCCTTCCGGCTATAGACCACCCGCCAGGCGCGTTCATGGCCCTCGGCCAGTTCGCCAACCGTCATCTGCCGGGGGGTGAACACGACGTGTTGCCCGTCATAAAGCTCCCAGTCCTTCGTCAGGATGCGGCCCTCTGCGTCCAGGCGCAGGTAGAGTGGCGTGCCGGGAAACGGTGTCAACACCGCAAAGCGTGGCAGGTCGATCCCCGCATCGACGGCGAACTCGACGGTCGAATCGAATACGTCGGGGGAATCGTGATCGAGCCCGAACACAAAGCAGCCCTGGACCGAGATGCCCAGATGGTGCAGGTCCGCGATCAGCTTCCGGTAGCCGACCGATGCATTGAAACGCTTTCCGGCATCTTTCAGGCTCTCCGTGGAAATCGTCTCCAGACCCAGCAACAGCCCCTTGCAGCCGCTGCGCGCCATCAGCTCCATCAGCCCGGTGTCATGCGCGATCAGGACGGTGGAAAGTCCATACCAATGAACATTCAGGGGAATCAGGGCGCGAAACAGTTCCCTTGCGTAGCCGGTATCGGATACCAGATTGAGATCGATAAAAATGATCTTCTTCCGGCCGACGCGACGGATGTCCTCGATGACCCATCCGACGGGCTTCTGGAGCTGTTTTCTGCCCCACGCGGCAGGCGCCACGCAGAACTCACAGTCATGAGCGCAGGAGCGCGTCGCCTCGAAGACCGCCTGGGTGAGAAAATCGCGGGAATCGAAAAGATCGCGGCGCGCAAAAGGACTGTCCGCGGGAAATGCAAAGTCATCCGCCTGGCAGTAGACCTTGCGCATGCGTCCAGCCGCGAAGTCGCGCAGCAGTTGCGGCCAGGTTTCCTCCGCGTAACCGGTACAGATGGCATTCGCCATCTGCGACGCCTCATCCGGCATCAACGTCACATGGGGACCGCCCAGCACGACAGGGATCCCCCTGTCGCGAAAACGGGTGGACAGATCGTACGCCCTTGTCGCCGTACCCGTAATGACCGTCATCCCGATCAGATCGGCCTCGAGTGTTTCAGGAATCTCCCGTATGCCTTCGTCGATCAACTCGATCGACACATCGAGCTCCGGTGGAATCAGCGCGGCCAGGGTCGTCAGCGTCAGCGGTTGATAGCGCAGCGACTTCCTGAATATTCCTCCCTTTCGGCGGTAGAGCGGACCCTTGGGAGAAATCAGAACAACTTTCACGCGAACCCTGTCATGTGGCTTGCCCGTCGGTCGTTATGCGGAAATCCCACCGGTGAACCGGAATCCCCGGCCCACCGCACAACCATGGAATATACAGAAAAACCCGGCGCAAGTGGCTGCCACTGAACATCGCCCGGTTCCCAGTCGTGTCCGTGGTGAAGTCGCGTTCTCGCCCAGGACGACGGGGCAGGAGGATGTAAACGGGAATCTACCGACGGACGGGATGACGCTTGACTCTCGACCTTTGCTAGATCATCGAGATTGGAGTGGTGGCCAGGGACAGATTCGAACTGCCGACACGGGGCTTTTCAGGCGCCAGCAACGATTCCTGGCATCCCTGTTTTCAATAAGTTACGCAGGCCGACCTCGCGCCTAGTGGACACAGGTCGGCCGCGATAGAATTACGCAAACATCCCCTTGACTAAACCTGCAGCTTTCCTCAAAATCTTACCAGTAAGATTAATCAGCAGGTGCACCATCATGGCGGAAATCGCTACCACCCGAATGTCCTCAAAAGGCCAGGTCGTGATCCCCGAGGACATCCGCAAGCGCCTGGGGCTTGAAGCCGGTTCGCAATTCGTTGTAGTTGCCGGAAAGGACGCTGTCATTCTGAAAACGATCTCACAGCCGTCGATGGACGAATTCGATTCGTTACTCCGCAAGGCCCGGCAACAGGCACGTAAAGCCGGCATGAAACGCTCCGGCCTCAAGAAGGCCGTCACCGAGGTGCGCGGTCGTCGATGAAGATCGTACTGGATACGAATGTACTGATCTCCGGTATCTACTTCAGCGGCCCGCCTTGTCGATGCGGGACTCAAGGGCAAGCCTACGCCGATGGTCCCATGAAAATACCGGCGATCGGCCGCAACGATCCCTGTCCCTTTGGCAGTGGGAAAAAATTCAAGAAGTGTTGCCGGGGAAAGGAGCAATCTGATGCATCCTGCCATGGGGTCACAGGGGTGTCCACAGAACTACGGCAGGCGCTGGAAGGGAAGCAATTCAATTCCCTGGAAGAAGCCCAGGCGTTTGTCGAGCACCTTGCGCTACAGCAGAATCAGAGACCGCTTGATGAATTTCATGGGCTTTAACCGGAACAGATGTATCGCATGCTGAACGTCCCGTTTACATCGCCGGAACTGGTCCGCTTTCCCGAGGCCCGAGGTACTCGATACAAGCCCGAAAGCACCGATACTGACCCTTTTCAGTCTGCTGGCGGAGACTATCGGCGAGCAGGGATTAAAACCGACCGCCAGGGGAAACCTGCCACAGAAGTTCTGCCGGGAGGCCGCCATAGCCTATTGGAGCGAAGCGACCTACCATGAAAATACACGATTTGGTGGCATCAACAAAGATGAGAATTTGCTCGACCTGTACGTCGCCCGCCTGGTGGCCGAACTGGCAGGGCTGATCCGAATATACAAGGGCCGATTCGTCCTGTGCCGCGACTGCCGTTCGCTGCTGGCCGGGGAAGGTCCGGCCGTACTGTATCCCCGGCTTTTCAGGGCGTATTTCGAACAGTTCAACTGGGGCTATCGGGATCGCTATCATGAACTCCGTTTCATCCAGAGTGCGTTCCTTTTCACGCTCTATCTGCCGATGCGTTATGGAAATACCTGGCGACCCCAGGAGTTTTATGAAGACGGTTTTCTGCGCGCCTTCCCCATGGTGCTGAACGAGGTACCGCCGAACCCGGTCTTTACACCATATGTCATTTGACAGAAATCGCCTTAAGACAATACCGCCGTTCGTGCCGCAAACAGCATCAAATATCCAAACCTGGAAGGCGTCTTCATGACCAGCAATATGGAACAGCAGTTAGATTTTCACGACGAGTTGCTCAAAGCTCTCGACAAAGTGGATCGGCCGAGTGCGGTATGCACATCAGGCGATATACCGTTGATGATGCCGGGGCTGAAGGTCGATGGACTCGGGGTGTTGTCATTACCTTTCGGCAAGACGCTGGCCCGAAAACTTATCAAACAGTGCCACCAAGCCCCATACGGTAAGGGAACAGAAACGCTCGTCGATACTGATGTACGGCGAACCTGGGAACTTGACCCCGATCAGTTCCAGTTGACTAACCCGAAATGGGAGGAGTTGGTCGAAGAAATCATCGCCAAAGTGCAACGGGAGCTGGGACTTGAAGACCGCAAACTGAAGGCTCATCTGTACAAGCTGCTGGTTTACGAAAAAGGGGGATTCTTTCTGCCGCACCGCGATGGCGAGAAGCTCGATCGGATGGTAGCGACGCTGGTGATTGGCCTACCCTCGGTTTGTGAAGGGGGCGAGTTGATCGTTTCACATGATGGCCGGCAGCACGAAATCGCGTTTACGGGCGCCACATCGGGGTACGAGGTGAGTTACGCCGCGTTCTACGCTGATTGTCAGCACGAAGTCCGGCCACTACGAAGCGGGTATCGCTTGTGCCTCACCTACAATGTCACGCTCGCCAAGTCGCGGAGCAAAAAAGGTATCAACGCTCCATCCTATGGCTCGACCATCGTCGCCATCAGCAAACTGCTCGACGATTGGCGCAAGAATGAGGCCAGGCAAAAGATCGCCGTCATCCTCGATCATCGCTACACACAGGACAGCCTGAGCATGGATACGCTGAAGGGAATCGATCAGGCGCGCGCCGAGGTACTATTCGAGGCCGCGGAGCAAGCGGATTGTGTAGCTCATCTGGCCCTGGTCACGCTGTGGCAAAGTGGGGAAGCCAAAGGGGAATACGACGAGTATTCATATAGAGGCGGTTTTCGGGGATACCACCGGTCCGACGCCGAGGATGACTACGGCGAGACCGGTGAAGATTATGAGATGGGTGAAATCTATGATCACAGCTTGTCCGCCAATCACTGGTCGGACCACCAGGGGAAAAAGGTGCGTCTTGGTGAAATCCATTTAGACGAAGAAGATTTTGTATCGGAGTCGCCGCTGGACGATGGAGACCCCAACAGTGAAGATTTCGAGGGCTTCACGGGCAACGCCGGCATGACATTGGAGCGATGGTATCATCGCGCCGCCATTGTGATCTGGCCACGCGACAAGCATTTTTCGGTGCTCTGCGGCGCTGGCACGGATGCCGCAATTGGCGGGTTGCAACCGCTGGTCAATCGGCTCAAGCGAATGTCGACGGCCAAACGGGAAGAAAAACGCCGGGAATGCTTGACCTTCGCGGCAGCGATCATCGATTCCTGGCAAGCGAGCGGCAGGTCGTCCTGGAACGAGGCCGAGCCGATGAACCGCGGTGTCTTTGTGACGCTGCTCCAGGAGCTCGACGACCCGGATCTCTTTCGTCGTTTCCTCTCGCAAGTGGTGGTTGACGATGGCGGGATGCAGCTCGACAACTCTTTCGGCAAGTTCGGTAAGCAGCATGGCTGGTCGAGTTTTGAAGCGGAACTGACGTCGGTCATCGAAGCCACCACGGCAAAGACGATCAACCGTAATGCGGATTTGTTGGCAACCTTGTGTCTGCTACGGGACAGGAATACCGAACGCATGGGGTTTTGCACCCGGCTGGCTGAGCGGATGGTAAAGGCGCTGGAGGCGTTTGACCAACAACTGTCCGAGAACAACTGGCAACTCAGAGCGATCGACCGGTCAGCATTGTTGATTTCGCTCGTCAAGGCGATGCTCGCTATCGACGCGGTCAAGCCCCTGTCGCGTCTGATCGATCACGCACTCACCAGTGTCGACAAGTACGATTTGACCGGTGCGCATCTCGCCGCAATCTTCAGCCTCAAATCCCGGATTGCCAAACTGCCCGTAGCCAATGACGCGATCTCACACTGGCTCGGTGCGTGCCGCAAAGAGCTGGAAAACCGCACTGTTCTAGCTCCGCAGAAGCCGACCGATTACCGGCGTGCGGACGAACTGTCATGTGGCTGTGGCGACTGCGCCGCGCTGAGCGCGTTCCTGGCCAACCCGGACCAGAAGCAAGGCCGCTTTCCACTCGCTAAAAAACGTCGCCAACACCTGCATCAAATCATCGACGGAAACCACTGCGACCTCACCCATGTGACAGAACGACGCGGCAGCCCTTTTACTTTGGTCTGCACCAAAACCACGGCATCATACGAAGCTGCGTGTAAAACTCACGAGCGCAACCTGAAAAATCTGTCGCGCATCATCGCTTTGGAGAAAAAGACCAGTTAAGGTGATTGCCGGAAAATAACATACCAGAGTGCACCGGCTTTTCATTCGTTATCAAGGCGCGACAACAGGCGCATCGTCGAACGATGCAACGGTTGCCACAATGCAGAAGACGAACGAAAATCCCGCGTGATCCGATACATCATTTTCCGACAATCGCCTTAAAACTGTTCGTCTGAGATAATGATAGAAGCAAACCATGCCTCGTTACTTTGAATTCGATGTCGCGCTGCGGGATATCCAACCGCGCATCCGGCGGCACTTCCTGATTCGCACCACCTCGACCTTCGCTCATCTGCACAAGGCCATCCAGGAGAGCTTCGGCTGGCAGGAATGTCACCTGTGGGAGTTCCGCCTGCCCACCTTCGATGGGAAACCGATCGCAGGTGTTCCGATCGACGAAGACTTCGACCGTACAATCCCGGATGCCCGACATATCAAACTATCGAGCTACTTCACGGGCAAGTTGGTCACCGAATGGTGCGAGTATCTCTATGACTTCGGCGACAGCTGGCACCACGACGTCAAGCTCATTCGTGTGGTTTCCGACAAGGATAGCTTCAAGCGGCGCCTGCTCAATGGTGAGCGGGCCTGCCCGCCGGAAGACTGCGGCGGCCTGTCCGGCTATGAGCGCCTGGTGCACTTTATTCGAACTGGAGAGGATCTCGTCGAGGATGACCCGGAAGGGCTGCGGACCTGGCTCGGTGGCTGGACACCGGAGGCCTTCGACAATGAAGCCGTCAAGGCGGAGTTCGACCAATGACCCGTGTGAAGAGAGGACGTCGCCGGAATCCGATCGACCACGACATGGAACTTGCCCTGCGGTTAGGAGATTTTGTCGACTATGGTGCAGCCTGGTCTTTCGTCACGGGGCTCGAAGAGGTTGCGGGGCAGATCGAGAAGCTCGTCCACCATGAGCCCGAGCGCGCTATTGATCTGTACGAAACCTTCATCGCCGGTTGTTATGAAAAGGCCGAGGAGATCGACGGCTCGAGCGGCAATTTCGGAATGTTCGTTGAGGATCTCTTTTGCGGCTGGATCAAGGCACGCCAGGCTGCGGGTGCTGATATGGAAGAGACCGCCGAGACCTTGCTCGGCTGGATGGACAAAGACGATTACGGTTTTTGCTACCAGCTCGAACGTAAAGCCGTGAAGGTTCTGACCAGGAAGGGACTCTCGCCCTTCGCCACCCAGGTGCGGACTCGTTTCGATGCCGCAGGCCGGTCATCGACACCCGTGAAAAACGGCCAGGACGCCGGGCAAGAGATCAGCTATCGCCGCCGCTATTGGGGTGGTGTGCTCAAGACCATCCATACCGCACAACGTGACGTGGACGCCTATGTCTCATTGTGCAATGAAACCGAGCTATTACCCATCGACTGCGAGATCGTGGCCGGGATGCTCCAGTCCCGTCGCAAACCCGACCAGGCCCTTGAATGGGTCGAGCGAGGACTCGATCTCGAGAAGCAGAACCCTGGAGGCCAGGGGTCGAGCTACAAGCTGGCCGACATGAAGCGCACGCTTCTGGTCAAGCTCGGCCACACCGGCGAAGCGCTTGCATCCGCATGGACGGAGTTCAATGAACATCCATGCAAGATGGCCTACGACCAGCTCATGAAGTACGTGCCCAGGGGGGAGCGAACTGCATGGCACGACAAGGCAATGAATGCCTCGGCGGATGCAGACCTGGATCTTGTCATTGAGCTGTGGCTCACAACCAGGGAGATGGACCGCCTCGTGGAGAGGCTTCGCACAGCGTCCCACCAGGAGCTCGAGTCCCTTGGCCACTACACGACTGAACCCGCTGCGAAGAAGCTGGTGCGGCTCCACCCCGACATCGCAGCGAAGATTTACCGTGCATTGGGGATGCGCATCCTCAACGCGAAAAAGAGCAAGTATTACGATACCGCGCTGTCGCACTTCGAACAGGCCAGGCGTTGTTACAAGAAGGCGGGAATCGACCAAGAGTGGGAAGATCTCGTCGAAGAGATTCAACAGACCCATTACCGCAAGAGTGCCTTCATGCCCGGCTTCGAACAGCTCGTCCAGGGCAAGAAGCCAAACGCCAAATCTTCTTTCCTCGATCGTACCAGGCGTCGCAAACAAAGTTGGGCACAGCGAAAATAAAAAAAACAATCCAAACCAACGGCAATTTGATTGAAGTGGACCCCGATTTTTCCGCTCTACACATCCCACCCCTGGTGACCGAACTGGCGGGCCCGGCTTCTACGGCCCCACAGGAATCCTTCGACTAGAAACGCAGGTATTCACCGGCCTCGATGGTTATACCCCGCGTCATTCACCATCTATGCGCGGGTTCTGACAACCGTCTACATTCCACCGGACGAAGAATTACGCACTTGCTATACGTGGCGCACGATGGTGCATTTTGCCGGTTTTGTGGGTCTGGCGGCAGTGAAACCTGAAACCCAAAAACACTTAGGCGATTGCCGGAAAATGACATACCAGATTGCGCCGGCATTTCGTTCGTCATCAAGGCGCGACAACAGGCGCATAGTCGAACTATGGAACGGTTGTCGCAACACAGAGGACGGATGAAAAGACAAGCAAGATGGTATGTCATTTGACAGAAATCGCCTTATGTCGCCAGTATCGTGTGAAGGCCCTGCCGCTGCTGCGCGAAGCCGTGCAGTTTCAGATTTCCGGGTAACGATCTTTGGCTCGGGCCAACTTCTACTTGGCCATACTAATGTCGGAGATAGCAGGCGAAGAGTTCAGGATTGTACACTTGGAGCAACTTTCTCTTGTCCACCAAACCGGCATTGACAAACGGAGAAGGTTTTGCCTGTACCAGCTCGGCGGTTATCCGGTAGTCTTCCGGTACGTCGATGTCATCGAAGCATCGCTCAGTCGCCAGCCATCGGGCCAACCCGGGCTGTTCGATGAGGACCCAGGCGGGAAAATCGCGGTTAGGCAATTCCGAATCCAGCTCGAGAAAACGCAGCCAGTAGCGACGCCACTGCGGCTCGGCCTCATTGCCAATACGGGCCGCCTCATCCGGAAAGCGCCAGCACAGACGGAACCAGTCTGAAATGGCCTCCGAATCCAGGTGCATCCGCCCACAGGCCTGGGCGTGACGACACAACAGTTCGGATTGTTCTTCCCAGTTGGATTGCGCTTCGACGCTCGCTATTACCTGCCCCCAGTCCTCTGCCCGGAGCGCGGAATAACTGCTGTGCAGCCCTGGATTGTCCGGATCGAAGTCAACATCAAGCAGCGCTCGCGTCAGGCGCTGCCACTGCGGCGCCAGAAAGTGGCGGGCACCGGGTCCCAGTATCTCCTCTGCCAGGGGACACAGTTCCCGTTGTAATCCTGACAGCTCGAGACCTGCATCTTCGACGGGAGACGTCATGCTCCCCGCCACCACCAGGCGCTCCAGCCCACCCAGCTGGCGATGACCGGGGTCGATCTCGAATAAACGATCGAGCAACCGCCTGGCTTCAACCTCATCCCGCTGCACCAGTGCCCTGTTGATGCCATTGGCCAGGGCCACACCCGCAGAATCCATCAACAGATCCAGTTGCGGCACTTCATCGTCTCTGCGATAGCCGGTGTGAAAACACCTGTCCGGCGCACTTGCCGAACAAAAACGCAGACTATGTGCCTGGTGTGCCTCCCCACTGATATAGCGCTGGGTTTCCGGGGCAAGAGCCAGCGCCCTGGCGTAGGCCTCCGCCCGCTTCATAAGATCGTAACTTTGCTCAGGATCGCCGAACAGGAGTTCCTCAAGATAATCGCAACGCCCGCCCCGCCAGGCCTCGTAATCGGCGTACATTAACCTGCCTTCGGCCAGCAATAGTTCCAGCGGGGTATAGGTGCCCTGCTCAAAAAGCAACCGGTCTACGGCCTCGCGGATTTCCTTGTCTGCCTTATTCATCCCAATGGCTCGAACAACAGATCCAGGTCGGCATCCGTCCAGTTTGCCTGCATCTCCCCATTTCGATCGAACAGGTTGTCGGCGAGCGCCTGTTTGCGTGCCTGCATGGCCTGGATCTTCTCCTCGACCGTACCCAGAGTGATCAGCTTGTAAACAAATACCGGATTGTCCTGACCAATGCGATGGGAACGATCTGTCGCCTGGCGTTCTACCGCTGGATTCCACCAGGGATCATAGTGAATGACGGTATCGGCTGCGGTGAGATTGAGGCCCACACCTCCGGCCTTGAGGCTGATCAGGAACAGCGGCGCTTCACCGCCCTGGAACCGCTCGACCGGGGCAGCCCGGTCCCGGGTGCGGCCGGTCAGTTTGACGTAATCGACGCCTGCTTCGCGCACAGCATCCTCGATCAATTCCAGCATACCGGTAAATTGTGAAAACAGCAGCACACGCCGCCCCTCCTCGATCATCTCCGGCAACAGCTCCATCAACATCTCCAGTTTTGCCGAACGCTTGACCCTGCCCGCACTCTCCAGTTTGAGCAGCCGCGGGTCGCAACAGACCTGACGCAGCTTCAATAGGGCATCGAGAACGATGATATGACTGCTTGCCAGCCCCTGATCCGCCACCGCCCGATGCACCCGTTCATGCATGGCGAGCCGAATGCTCTCGTACAGGTCACGCTGCGCCCCTTCCAGTTCCACGCCACGAACGATTTCTGTCTTGGGCGGCAACTCGCTGACGACCTCCTGCTTGGTGCGTCTCAGCATGAATGGCCGTATCCGCCGCGCGAGCCGCCGGGAGGCCTCTTCATCAGCGTGTTTCTCGATGGGGGTTCGCAGCACACGCCGGAACCGTTTGGCGTCGCCCAATAAACCAGGCAACAGGAAGTCGAACAAGGACCACAACTCACCGAGGTGGTTTTCCAGGGGTGTCCCGGTCAGGCATAGGCGATGGCGTGCGTCCAATTGCCGTACCAGGCGGCTGGCGCGGGTCCTGGGGTTCTTGATGAACTGCGCCTCATCAAGGATCAGAAAATACCAGGCCTGTTGCAGCAACGCTTCCTGATCACGCGTCAGCAAGGAATATGTGGTAAGCACCAGATCGTAATTCCCGATGGCATCCAAGTACTGGCGGCGTTGCGGGCCGTGCAGGGTCAACACCCGCAGCCCCGGGGCAAACCGGGCTGCCTCACATTGCCAGTTGACCATCAGGCTGGTCGGGGCCACGACCAGACTCGGTCGGTCCATGCGTCCATGGACCTTCTCCAGCAGCAGATGCGCCAGGGCCTGTACCGTTTTACCCAACCCCATGTCATCGGCCAGCACACCGGCGAGCCCGTATTCGCGCAGAAACTGCAGCCAGGCCAGACCCTGTCGCTGATAGGAACGCAGCCGGGCATTCAGATCCTTGGGTGGAGCCACCTCAGGGATACATTCGATGCCCTGCAGACGCTCAGCCAGCACACGCTGATCATTGGCACCCGTCCAGTGCATCCTTGTTGACGCGTCCCCTCCATCCAGCTCGGCCAGACGGGCAAGCTGAATACGGCTGAGGCGCATCTGACCCTGCTCATCGAGTACATCTGCCTGGTAGAGCTCGAACAGGGTATCCAGAATGTTGCGGATACGGCTAACCGCCATCGGCAGCATCCGTCCGTCTTCCAATGGCACAATCAGCTGCTGATCCGGATCCAGCTGCCGCAACCGCTCCTGGCGGAATATCTTCGGGAACTGCCGCAACAACGTCACCAGCGGAGGCAGCAGGTTAATCAACTCGCCTTCCACCCGTACGCCCAAACTGGCGTGGAACCACGTATTCCCGTCCCGTGCCTCGATCTTGCCGTACCAGTGTTCCACTTCGGCCAGGCGGTAGTGAAAATCGTCGTCGAACTCTATGCGCCAACCCTGCTTGCGCAAACGGGGCAAGTTATCGGCCTGAAAGTCGAACCAGACCTCGGGTTCGCCGTCGACGACGAAACTATCGTTGTTGCCCTCATCTTCCCACAGGTCATTCCATTCCAACCCGGCAACCATGAGCTGATCTGCACACTCTTTCTCGAAATCCGGGTCGCGCCGGATCTTCAACACCCGATCGCCGACCAGCACCTGCGACGGCTGCTCACCACCGAGGCGCACACCGTCATAGTCAAAACTCAGCCGGACCAGATCTGTCTCCACCTCCCCGATCCATGGATATTCGATAGCCATCGAGCAGAACCGTAGGCAGGGAACCGGTTGCAGCGGTGGACTCTCTTCGACCTTGAGTTCACGCAACAATGGTAAAGCCACGCCCGGATAGCGCCTTGTCAGTGCCGCGTGGAAAAGCTC
>JAYENI010000225.1:0-24386 GCA_034722015.1 Pseudomonadota bacterium | reverse complement strand
GCGCCAACCGTCACGTAGCTCGCTATGCTCCGGTTGTCGCGCCTTGAAGTCGAACGAAAATCCGGCGCATTCTGGTATGCCATTTTCCGGCAATCGCCTCAATCCTCGATATGCGAGTGCTCCCGGATAATCTCGGGCGTGATCTCGATCCTTCCCCTGCGGTCAGCGAACGTCCAGAGGTCATTGATGAGATAGCCCACGACGGCCGCGGCGACGATGGCCAGCACGTTCGCTACCATGTAGTGAATGTAGATCGCGAGCACCCGGGTCATGACGAACTGCAGCACGATGGAAAACCAGCTGGCGACGAAATACTGACCCAGTTGCACGATGATGTGCTTGTGCCTGGCCTCCACGCGATCGGACCATGTCCACGCGCGGTTCCAGACAAAGTTGTTTACCGTCGCGCAAAAGATGGCCAGACCCAGGGACACGTTCAGGCGCAGGGAATCCGGTGTCAAGGATGCGAACAGTATCTCCTGCCCCAGATACAGCACGCCGAGATTGACGACGGTCCCGGAGAAACCCACGGCACCGAAGCGAACAAACCGGAGTTTCAGCAGCCTGCCGACGATCGGTAGTCGCTTTACCCACTGCGCGGGTTTCATACGTCGTCCGCCCGTGCCCGCAGAAACTCCATCGCCTTGTCGTAGACCCGGTCCGGCTCGATCTCCTTCAGGCAGATGTTGTCACCGTCGCAGGGCGACGCCCGGTGGTTATAGGCCGTCAGGCAGGGGGAGCACGAAACCGGAAGATGAAAGGAATAGGCGCGTTGCGAAAGGGTCCCGTACAGGAGCGGCGTTTCGGGTCCGAAGAAGATGATGGTCGGGATCGGCGTCATCGCCGCGAACTGTCCGGGGCCTCCGTCGTTGGTCACGAGCAGGGCCGCCATGTGGAACAACACCAGCAATTCCCGCACAGACCCCGTGTAGCCCGTCAGGTCATAGCAATGCGACAAGCCGCACTCGCCGACGAGCTCTTCCGCCAGCGCCTTGTCGGAATCCAGTCCGATGACGACCACGGCGTACCCGGCCTCCAGTATCCGGCGGCAGAACCGGATGTAGTGACCCGGCGGCCAGGCCCGAATGGGCAGGATGCCGCCACTGGGGTACACGAGCACGAGAGGCCGCTCGAAGATATCGGAAAAGTCCCCGAGCAGTCTGTCTCGCAACGCGTCGATCTCCTCTGTGCTGATTGCCACCTGTGAGGCGTCGAGCGTTTCGTTGGGCAGGAGGCGCTTCGCCCCGGGCACCACCGCGGCCTCCAGCCCCTCGAGCAGGTTGAGAAACTGGACCGACAGGTGTTGATAGGGGTTGTAGGGTACCGGCCGGTTGATAAAGCCCCCCCGGTACAGACCCTCCTGGTTATAGGGAAAAAACCCGGACTTTAGCGGGGCCCCGCTGAAATAGGAAAAAATACTGCTGATCCTGGCGAACAACTCGCAATCGATCACGGCGTCGCATCTCAACCGCCGCAATTCACGGATCACGCACAGGCTGTCCCGGGCGAGACTGCCAAAACCGGTGTCGCGAATCGTCAGCACGTTCTCCGGCGGCATCACGTCCAGCAGGTCCAGGACCTCCCGATTCTTTTCGAAGACCAGCGCATGGATCTCCGCCTGCGGATACCTCTGCCGAAGTTTTCTGAACATCGGGCTGGCCAGCACCAGACTGCCCATTTCCGACAACAGGATCACGAGCACCCGGCGCGGCGGATGCTCGATTGTCTTCCGTTTGAAAGATGGCAAGACTGACAGCGCCCGACAGATCAGACTGCCTGCGATGCGGTCGACCTTGCGCTGGAAATCGATATTCACCGCGGTGACCCGGCGTCTCGCCGGACAGAACCCGACCCACCCGGACACCTGTTCATCTTTCCCACCAGATACTCCGGTCGAATCGGAACACGTAGTAGAGAATCACGCCCGTGAGATAGATGAACCCGGCCGACCAGAACACGTCGCTTGCAAAATGTCCACCCTGCGCGATCCGCGCCATGCCCATCAGGATGCCGAAGCCCAGCCCAACGCCCAGAAATGCGAACGCGCTCCCGTACCGCCCGTCCGCCCGGAAGACAAAGAAAGGCGCCATCATGAAAAATGCGACCGATGCATGCCCCGAAGGAAACGATCGCCCCTCTCCTGCCGCCCCCTTTTCCCAGACGGGTTGAAACGACATGTCGCCGCCAAACTGCTCGACCTGCGCGGGTCTCGGCCTGCCCCAGTTGTCCTTGAAACCCAGGTTAACGATCAGCCCCGGGCCCAGAACCATGTAGACAACGAAAAAAAGCGAGATCTTCCGGTAGCGCCGAAACCGCGCGACAAGAAATCCCAGCGCGAATACAAGAAATCCCCCGATTGAAAGCAACCACGCGGGCAAGGGACCGTATCGATAGAGAAATCCCCAGATGTTTGCGGGGTCATTATCGAACGCACCGGCATGAGTAAAAAACCAGTTTGAAATCTCCAGGTCGATGCCCGTGTAACGGAACACCAGCGTCACGCAATAGAGCAGCACGAGCGGCAGCAGGATGGTCAGTGCGAAATGTTTCTGCATTTCCCGGGCGTCTTCGCTTGGGGTCCGTGGTGCCAGAAAAGCTAAGGCGATTGCCGGAAAATGACATACCAGATCGCGCCGGACTATCGTTCGTCATCAAGACGCGACAACAGGCGCCTCGCGAACGATGTAACGGTTGTCGTAACACAGAGGACGGACGAAAAGACAAGCAGGATGGTATGTCATTTGACAGAAATCGCCTAACTTGCGAACTGCGGCTATTCTGCGTCGAACTCCGTATTCCTAAACTTCAACACGTTGCAGTTCTCCTTGACCGTCCTCTGCAATGCCTCGCCAAATCCTTCTTTGGATTCTGCCTGGATCTCGACCGAAATGCTGACCTCAACATCCAGCCTGGACGTGAACTGTTCGACCACTTCATCGACGATGGTAGCGAAGTCCATCTTTGCCTTGACCGGTTCCAGATTGACCGTTCCGTAGAAACGCTTCCTTACTGACGGACCGGAAGGCGGTTCGGTCACACCGGTGCCCGGGGATTGCGCCCCCGCACCAACGCCCGACGACTCTGCTCTTCTATTCTGTTCGCCGCCGCGCAGTTGCGCGTCGCGCCGCTGATCCGCCTCGATTCGCATCTTGTATTCCGCGGAGGCGTCACGATCGATCAGCAAAGCCGCCTCATCCAGCGAAACCGCCGCCTTCCGACCGAATACAAATCCAAGATACCGTTCCTCTTCCTTGCCCCCAGAGTACCCAAAGAAATCCTCGGTCTCCAGACCACGTTCGATCGCGCTCTTCAGGACGTGGTCGCTCTGCAACCTCGGCAGATAGAGATAGTGGCAGCAGTCCTGCCAGAGCTTCAGGGCGCCAACCTCCGCACGACCGTCCTTGAAGTAGTACTGCGCCAGAACATTCCTCAGATGGATGGGCGACCAGTCGGTGGTCAGCCATTCCTCTTCCCGCAACCGGTTCTCGATTTCCTGTACCAGGCTGGGCGTCGCCGGCGATACCGTCACGGCCTCCCACCGCAGCACCGGCTTGCCCCGCACGAACTCCTCGACCGGACAGATCAGCCACTTGCAGGTCTCCCTGACGAGCTGCCCAAGGGTCTGTCCGGCACCTTCGACGGCGCGTTTCACCTCTGCGAGCTGGTTACTCTGATAGACGAGGCGATCGGACTCGAAATCCTCGAGGATGGACGTCCAGGCGAGGAAAGTGCGGGCCTGGTCCTTCAGCCGGCCCACCGCGTCGGAATCCGGCGCGAGAAAGATCAGCCGGTTCTGTTTCTGGCGGGGCTGGTCCCCGCGATTACGCAGGACCTCCTCCGCCATGCGAACCGCCTCGCCGTCTCCGCCGCGGCTATAGGCGGCCCGCGGCGGGAGCACTACCAGACGGGGCCCGGCGCCATACTCGTCCGGTACGTCCGCCGAGGGTGTGAATATGTGGATGCCGGCAAAGTCGTGGTTTCGGCCGAAGACACGCGAAACCCTGGTCTTCAGCAGGGGCAGTAGGTCATCCTGTTCGCTGAGGTTCTGCTTGCGGCTCTCCATCTCCCGACGCAGATTCGGCTTGGTGTCGAACCAGAAACGGTCCTGGTCCGAGTAGAGGTAGTGGAGAAGATCGCGCAGACGCCGTAGCACGTCCTCGAACACACCGACGGTCTGACCCGGCTGCACCGTTCCCAGCAGGATGCGATCGACCTTGATGCCGCGAATGGTCTGATCAGGGCTGGACGGGGCGCTGCCGAGGAAGATGGTCCGCGCCGCGCGGCGCGCGGCCTGCACGCCGCCGAATCGCGTCTCCCGCCCGTCGATGTCCGCGGGCTCCGACCTCGGGCCGTCGATCTCCTTCTCGATCACGGGTTCCCAGCCCTGGGGCAGGTAGTGGATGCTCTTGTTCCGCACGTTGCTGTCGTCGAGCGGGATGGACCCCGGCATGATCAGCGCGTCCCGGTTGTCGGAGTTCCACAGGCGGTGGATCACGATCGCCATATACTGCAGCACGCCCCGGGTGCGCTGGAACTTGTCCAGAGTGGACCAGTCCTCGTAGAGGCGGTCGAAGATCTCCGGATGGATCGGATAGGACCGCCGCAGCCGATCGCGATAATGGCTGGCCCCCGATTCCGGGGGAAGCTTGTCGGCGTGCTGGCGGTAGTAATCGGAAAACCGTGCGCAGACCGCGTCCAGCTCACTGCTGTCGCCCACGGTGTCGAACAGGCGACGGCGAACGATTTCGAAGGCCTCCTCGGTCGCGACGGGTTTCCACACCGACTCCACGCGGCCAAAAAATTTCTCCAGGGCATTCAGGGCGCCGCGGCCCCGTTCGCCACCGATCTCCAGGTCGGATTCCGGCAGGGACGCCAGGAGGATGGCGTTCGGCACCGCCTTCATCGCCTCGGTCAAGGCCTGGATGAAGGAGATGTTGCTGTCGTAGGTCCCGGCCGGATACTGTTTGCCGGCCTCGAACTGCCGGACGAAGGCGAGCAGTTCGTCGATCAGCACGACACAGGGTGCCGCTTCACGAAGCAGTTCGACCAGTGCCTCCTTGCCGGGCGAGGTGCCGTCCGCGTCCGCCCTGGCAACCTTGTCGTATCCCGCCCTCCCCCTAAGCTGCCAGGCCAGTTCACCCCAAAGCGAATTCACCGGCTGGCCGTCGTGCCTCAGCGGCTGGCTCGGCGAGAGCCTGATGCCGTCGAGCACCGCCACCCTCGCCTGGGGCAACTGGGTGATACCGGCCTCATCGAGGATGGGTGGGATGCCCTCCAATCGGTCCGTCCCGACACCGCGGCCAGCCAGGTGATAGACGGCCAGCAAGGTGTGGGTCTTGCCGCCGCCGAAGGAAGTCTGGAGCTGGATCACCGGATCGCCGCCCTGACCGGCCAGACGCCGCGCGACCGAGATCAACAGCAGCCGCATCCCCTCGGTGATGAAGGTGCGCGCGAAGAACTGCTCTGCGTCCTGGTATTCGTCGGGCGCGATCCCGGAGGCCACCTGGGAAATGTCGGCGGCGAATTCGGACTGTTTGAAAGTGCCCTCTAGCACGTCCCGATGGGGCTTGGCGATCTCGCGCCACGGTTTCAGAGACATTTCGGCTCCTCTAGGCAAAGTCCGATCTCCACAGATGGACGGCACGCTCGGCAAATCGACGTTGTCGATGCTCCATGAGCTCCGGGGTCCATTGTTCCGGGGCAATTTCTGGGATCGCCCTGCTGAGTCGATAGCCGCTCCTGGCGTATTCCACCTGTTTCACGAGATACACACTACTCCCGATTCGCCGGTTCGCGGATGACTCGAGGAGCGTCAGGTTGCCAATCCGGTATACGTCCTCGTCCCAACGCTTTTCCGGATAGGAGCCGATCCATTCCTCTCCGGGATTCTCGGGGAGTATGTGCTCGATCGTCGCCGGATCCGTATCCGGGTCGCACTCGCGACTCGAAACGTCCGATTCCAGTCGTGACAGGATGTATTTGGCGGTCTTCCTGCGTCGACTCCCGGTGTCGACGGCGAGGGCTGAAAAATCCTGCTGGAATTTTTCGTCCTTCACGTAGATACCCCGCAGACGGGTAAACACGTCCGAGGGGTGCGTCGCTCGGCCGTCGAGGACCGACTTCGCGGACGTATGATATGCCGGCTCCAGCTCATTCGTATTCAGACCACTGACCACCGTATAGCGGAATGAAACGACGCTGACCAGCTTCAGGACCCTGGAAAAATCCTCTTTTGAAAAGCGTTCCCAGGCCGCGAACAGAAGCGGCGTCATCTGGCGAACGCCGAAAAGATTGAGGTCCCGAATAAACGGGCGGCATGCAGGGTTTTCAAGCCAGTAGGGATGATTCGCGTCGGATAGCGCGCTGAACAGTTCGGCGCGCGCTTCCAGGTCCTCCATCAATGCGAACACCTGCTCGCCTGTACGAACCGTGTCACGCACCATCTTGAACAGACGCTGGCGTCGGACCTTTTTGTGGTCGCATAGCAGATGATAGCGCAGGAACTCGGGAAACCGCTCCTGGCGCACGGTGGCGATCAGGTGCCGCCAGCGTCGTTGCAGGGCCTCGAGGTCCGCGCGAACCCTGACGCGCGAAAACAGGTAGTTCTTCAGCAGGTCGGTCGAAGAGATCTCGAGCCCGCGCGCGTTCAGGGTCTCGAACACGGTATAGGCATTGAGCTCGTCATCGACGGATATGAGGATGAACAGGAGCTGCCGGGCAACCGTCTCGTTCAACAGGACCGCAAGCGCCTCTCCGTCCGTGTCGAATTCGGAAACCTTCTCCAGTCTCTGACGGAAATATTCGAAACACTCCCAGAGCAGTCTGTTGGATTTCGGCAGCCCCCTCGGATTGAGCGGCCGACGCAACTGGACCAGATAGTCCTGATAGAAGGCATTGTCCGTCTCGTTGAGAAAGAGCTTCGAGCTTTCCACGAGCGAGGCCGGGTCCTTTTCGCCGACGAATCGGTTGCGCAGACCCTCGGCGCGCTGTCGGTTCGCTTCCGGATCGGCACCCCGCTCCGCCAACGCTCCTAACTGTTTCAGCACCGCCAGCGCCAGGATGCTCAGTGTCGCCAGCCTCTGTTGGCCATCGATGATCTGGAATTCCCGGTCTGACAGGCCCTCGATCACCAATGCGCCCATGTAGTGACGTTCATCCGGCTTGCCGCGCATCTCCCACAGGTCGTTCCACAGGTCTTCCCAGTGCTCGTCCTTCCAGGAATAGTCCCGCTGGTAGGGCGGCACACGATAGATCCTCCCGTTGCCGGTCAGCTCCAGGTAATTGGCGGTGCGTGTGTCGAGAAGAATGGTCTTCGCCATTCCGATCGTCTCAAGGGTCAATTTCAGTTTGCATACCGGCGTGCCCGATCTCCCGGGAGATGGCGAACTCGGACTGCTTGAACGTGCCCTCGAGCACGTCCCGATGGGGCTTGGCGATCTCGCGCCAGGACTTGATGGTCATCAAACGGCGTCCTCCAGCAACCGGCCAACGCCGGAGATGAATACTCGAAAACTGTGCGATCGATTGTTTCCCAGTGACAGGTGCGGAGCAATCTGCCGCGAGCCACCGAGTTTCTGGTATTTCTTCCGCGTCAGTCGCGTCAGTTCCTGAGACGGATTTCCCAACTGGTCAGGATCGCGGTACTTCCTGTTCCCCTGGAGTCGCCCCAGCCCATCCAGCCGAAGCCCTCTTTCGACGGCATGGAGATCGCCCAGGTACCAGCTTTCCAGTTCATGACAGGCGATCCGGATCAACACGTCCTCCTTGCCGGCTTTCTGGCAGATTCGCCGCAGTGCATTTTTCGCCTCGACGCAATCCCCACTGTCCTTGTCGCGCAGCACAACAAACCGACAATCCTGATGGATCCATCCCTTCAACTTTCGCCCCAGCCGCTTGTGCATATCCTGCTTTCCCTCGAACACGATATAGCGGACCGTAACATTCTCCGGCAACAGTCGTGGCAGAACTCCTTTTAGCATTTCCCGGGCCGATGGCTCTTCAAGCAAGAACACCAGCTCCCTCATTGAGGGTCGATCCCCTCGAACAGGCCCTCTTTCCAAAGGTAGCCCATCTGATCGCCTTCCCGGACGAAACGGGCAATCTGCGGGTCGTCACTGGCTCGCCGTACGTGCGTGCATCCATCGCTCTTGATCAGCCAGAACACCTCATTCAGCTCGACTGCATTCAGGAAATCAGGTGAATGGGTCGACACGAACACCTGCCCGCCGCGTCGGGCATAGTTCCGGAACTCCTCGGCCAATTCCCATAGCAGCATCGGGTATAGCTGGTTCTCGGGTTCCTCGACACACAGCAGCGGATGCGGCGCCGGATCGTACAGCAAGATCAGGTAGGCAAACATCTTGATCGTGCCGTCGGAAACGTACTTGTCGATGAACGGGTCCTGGAAGGCGCCATCCTGAAAGCTCAGCAACAGCCGCCCGTCCGGGGTTGGCATCGGCGTCACGGCGCTGACCCCGGGGACCCGGCGCTGCATTACCTCTACGATCCGCGCGAAAATCTCAGGGTGATTCTCGTAAATATTGCGCGCCACCAGTTGCAGGTTGTCGCCGGTTACCGAAAGATGGTCCTCGTAGCCAACCGCGTCCTTGCTGCCCCGGGCCAGATTGATGTGGAAATCGGACACATGCCAGTTCTCGATCAGTTGGCGAAAGGCATTGGCGGCCTTGAAACGGCTGAACTGACCCAGGCCCTTGATGGCCAGTACATCCGCGTCGATGGACTGTTCTTCGCGTTCCAGTTCCTCGTCAGGCTTGTCGAAGTCCTCCTCGTTGGCAATCGCGTAGCCCGATCCCCGGGCGAAGTCCAGAAAATGGAATGGCGACCCGTAGCGGCCACGCTTGTAGCGCAGGATTTCCTTTTCGACCACCGGCTGTTTGTTGCGCTGACCGATCTGCACGACATAGGTGACCAGCCGATCCACGGCCGCGATCGTCATGCGGAACTTGATCTCTATCTCGATGCAGTCCGTCGTCGCAGCGCCCCGGCTGATGACTTCTGGAAACCCGCCCCGCCCCTGCAGAGCCTGGCGGATATTGAAGGTAAGGCAGTCTTTCAAGAAGCCGAATACGTCAAACAACGTGCTCTTTCCGCTTCCGTTGGCGCCGACCACAACGCAGAAATCCGGGAGATCGCTCAGCGTGGCGTCCCGGAAACTCTTGAAATTCTTCAAGCGGATGGATTCAATCTTCATGGTCGATTCACGACAGATCGATCTCGGTCTGTGTCCCGCTGTGCCCCGCATCATGCGAGGCCGCGACGATTTCGTGCCAGGCGGTGACCAGTTCGTTGTAGGCGCGGGCGTCCTCGGCCCGGTTTCGGTTCTCGCACAGAGTATAGAGATGATAGGCCAGGGCGCGGACGGGTTCGCCGCGTTCGGGCATGCGGGCGAGCAGCGCCCCGGCCTGCGTCACGCTGCCGCTTTTTTTTAGGGCGCGGACGAGATGATGGGCGGCTTCCCAGACCGGGGTGCGGTCGTCGCGCTCCGGGCTCCAATCCTCGGGGTACTCGCTCCAGTGGAGCAGGCGCACCTTGCCGCCGCCGGAACGGACCACACCGGCGTCCCGCACGCCGTCCACGGTCGTTCCCTTCGCCCGGGCGAGCACGTCGGCCTCGCCGAAGGGGCCCTCCCGCCAGCCGTACTGCGCGAACCAGTCCACGCAGAATCCGGTGTCGGCGTCGGACTCGCCGATGCCGCCCAGGACCTCGTCCTTGACCCGGTTGATCAGCACCAGGGCGTCGTGGACGGACATCGACGAGCCGTCCTGGTTCAGCACCGCGGCGTAGCGTGAGAAGATCGCCATGCCGGGGCCGATGGCGGCCTGGGCCAGGTCCACCGGGGCGATAGGGGAGCGACCGGTGGCGCCGCCGATCATGGTCTCCAGGGCTTCAGGCAGTTCCTCGCGCAACTGGCGCTGGAATTGTCGCCGGGAGATGGATTCGGCCGTGGTCGCACGTTGGCGGCAGACGAGGATGATGGAGGAAGCCAGAGCGTTTGTGCCAGAACCGATCATCCGGTTGCCGAGTTCCGTACGCATTGGCCACGTTCCCGTGATGGCGAAACCGGCGCCGATCACGGCCTCAAGAAACGTCTCCCAACCGGTGGAAGTAGTGCCCTGGGCCTTAGTCTCCGATTGTTTGAAGGCATAGTAGATGGTAACCGGGAATGCCGAATGGGCCTGCTCGGCCAGGTTTCGTATCGCGGAGGTCATCCCATCCATGAAAAACGACTCGGCCGCTTCCTTCGAGCCGTGACGGTAAGGGGTCGCGACCAGCTCTTCGGCCTTGGGTACGGCCATGGTGGCGAACAGATGCGGATAGACAGATTTCAGGCTACGGCGCAACCAGACGTAAAAGAAGTCAGAGAGATCGGCGTAACCGATGTTGTCGTAATAGGGGGGATCAGTAGAAACCAGTTTTCCGAAGCTAGCTCGCTGAACGCCTGCATCCCCGTGTATTGCAGTAGCTATACCATGACTCGGTAGTCGAATCACGGACTTTCCAACCCACTCAACGTTATTGATCAGATTCCCACTGGAAGTAGAGAACGGATTACCTTCGGCAAAGTCCCATGTCATCGGAATCGCTTGACGCCCGAATGTATTCCGCAACGCCTCCATCTTGGGGCTGGAGTCCCAGGAGCAGATCGTAGAACCGCGATCAGCGGACCGGTTCAGCGCGAAAGTCAAGTAAACCGCTATAGCATCCCCAAAAGCCACCGCCCCGCTGCCCCCCGCATCCAGCCCTTTCCCATCGTCCGCCATCCCGGCCGCCCTGGCGTCCTCGATCACGCGGGCGCGGGCCTCGCCCACCAGGTCGGAAAAGGTGGTGAGCGCCACGAGTTGGCGGGGGGTGAAGAGATCGCCATAGGTGGTTAGACCGTACATCGGAGGAGAGAACCATCGCGGGTTTTTCGGCATAGCGACTTCGGGCTTCCACGCCGGCTCGGCCCGACCTGCTATTGCCTCCATCTCCTCGGCGGGGGGGAGATAAACGCGCCCGCGATTTCCCTCCGCCACAATGGCCATCAGCCGTTCGCTCATCCGCCCTGACTGCGCTTCGGAATAGATGTATTTTGGCTCTATCGGGCCCCCCGACAACGCACACCGAAAATTCGCCCCTCGAGAGAGCTTGGTCCCTTTTTTCAGCGCTTCGAAATCCTCGGGCTTTCCCGTCCCCACCTCGAACCGGTAGCCGTCCCCCTCCACCACCGGTCGCACCCACGCCTCCTTGCCCTGCTTGGTGGACAGCACGAAGCTCGATGCCAGCGGTACGTCCACGTGGGAAAAGGCCGGGTTGGGGCTTTTCACGGTCCGCGCCCACAGCCAGGCGATCACGGTCAGGTCCTTGCCTTCATAAGGCTTCAGGTCCGCGCGTTCCGCGGCCATCTCCGAGGTGACTTCCACCTTCGGGTACAGGTGGCCGATACGCTTCTCCGCCTCGCGGCGCATCCAGTGTCCGTAGCGGCGCACGTCCTCGGCCAGCCCCGTCGCACCCGGCCAGTCCCCGCGCAGCTTGCCCTGCCTGTCGCCCTCCGGGACCGGTCCGACCGGGGCGCGCCCGGCGAACCGTGGCGGGATCTCGATCATCGCCTTGTTGATCAGGACCGCGACGGGGTTGAGGTCCGAGGCGTGGGCCTCCAGACCCAGGCGCTGGGCCTCCAGCGGGATCGCCCCGCCGCCGGCGAAGGGGTCGTGGAAGGCCGGCAGTTTCTCGGGATCGAAACCGGGCTTGCCCTGGTTCAGCTCGCAGGTCTCTCGCCAGCTCCTGCGGATCGCCTCGCGCGCCCGCTCAAGGACCGCTTCGTTATTGGTGTTCTCCCACTTGACCAGCTCGCGGATGATGTCGAACAGCGCCTCACGCTCGGCGTCGGCCCGGGCCCGGGTCTTGCCTGCGTAATAGCCCCGCTCGCCGCCGGGATCGTTGACCATCTGCGCGAACAGCACCGCCCGCGCCGCCGCCAGCGGACGCCGCGCCCACCACAGGTGCAGGGTGGAGGGGTGACCGTGCCGGATCGACTTCTCCCGCGCCGCCTGGGCATTGATGTCGTCCAGCGGCAGGGCCACCTCGATGAGCTTCTTCGGGGCCTTTATCGCCATGTGGGGTTCATGTCCTGATCCTGGTGTCGATGTGCGCAATGATGTCCCGCAATACCGCTGCGCCGTCCCGCTCGAAATAGTCGTGTCTCATTTGCTTCAGGTCGATCCCGGGATGCGTGCGCTGCATCGTCCCTGCGTCGAATCGCTCGTAGTGGAACCGTTCGATATCGTGCTGCTCCCGACCAAAAAAGGAACGAACCCGTCCCATTCGATCAGCGGGATGTCCGGCAATCTCGTTGCGGAGTTCCCGAACGGTCCGCCAATGCGCGAGCTCATCCGTATTCAACTCGTCCCCGACGATGGCCTCGTAGAGCGCCTTCAGGGCGTCCTGCGAAATGAATATCGCCTGCAGATATCCCCAGACCTCGACGTAACCGCGAAAGGGGTTCTCGGAGAAACCGCTCCCGGCGATCTTGTCCGTCGATTCGTAGCTGTCCTGCATCAGATACATCGCGGTGTAGTATTTCGCATGGCGCTTGTCGTCCTTCGACATCGTTTCGCTGAACCGCCTGTCCAGCGGATCGTGGAAACGGGCATAGATCTCATCACGAAGCGATCCGAAGGACATCGTTCCTATCAGTTTCACGGCTGCGTCCTCGGTCACCGCGGGATACAGTTCCCTGCCGGTTCTTTCGATCCGTTCCCTGAGCCTCGGGTTCTGCAGCTTGTCCTGGTGCAGCACATCGAGTCCAAAGGCCAGCGGCAGCCCATCCAGCGCCGACCACAGCGCGGTATATCTCTCTGTCGTGATGTCCGGGGACACGACGGCCAGGTCGATATCGGACCACGGCTTGAACTCCCCCGTGGCCCTGGAACCGTAGATCAGAACCGTCTTCACCTCGGGAAAGCGGGAGATTTCCCGGTGAAGATCCGCCAGGACCTGGTCCGAAAGCCCGAATTGTCCCATTGTGCCCGCGCTCAGTCCTGCAACCAGGCCGCGGTGGTCTCCGACAAGGACTTCAGCAGCGACAGGCCGGTATCCCGAACGAAGTCATAGACCTCCCTCGCCAGCGCCTCGTCGTAGGTGTGACTGGTCAGGTTGCGCATTCGGTGCAGTTCCGTCCAGGCGTTGCCGTCGGAGATCAGCCCCATCGACAACGCCTCGACGACTGTCTCCCGCGGGCTCCGGGCGTCGATGCCCTCGGCCTCCAGTTTCATCTTCAGCATCTTCCAGCACAGTTCGTAGCTGAACTCGAAGCGCTGGATGACCGAGTCCCGGATAAAGCTGTTCTCCTCCTGATCACAGGCCTCCCCGAGACGGAAGACGGCGGTCTGGAAATCCACGATGCGTTGCCTGAAGCGCTCAATGTTCATGAAAGAGTCCGGGCTGTGATTCATCGGCTGCCATCGCTACGAACCATAGAGCCCTTGAACCGGAATTGAAACGGGCAGGTTCAGAATCAGTCATTCGGACGGAGTTTTCTGAAATAGACCTGGTGACGAATATGGGCGAGTAATACGGCTGACAGCCCTCGGTGTATCCGGGCAACATCTGCCAGCCATACCAGCAGTCCTTTTCCAGGGTAAACCGATGCGTCACGTCAACTGCCCTTCAAGGGTTTCCTTCGGGGACGTCGCCCGGGACAACAGGTCCTTCAGATCGTAGTTGATGCTCGCCGCGCCGGTCTCGGGCTCCTGCGTGAAGGGGCGCCGGATGTAGAACGGACCCTCGTGTGCGTCGCCATCCACGATCACGACGGCGAGGATGAACTTGTCCGCCTGGTTCAGACCGTAGATGATCTCGTTGCGGCTCACCGTGATCGTCCCCTGCCCCTTTGCGCGCCCCTTGACCTCGATGTGCCGGTCTTCGCGCAACCTGCCGTCGGTCAATGGCGGTCTGGCGGTCACGTCCCAGCCGCATTTTTCCGCCGAGACGTCGGTGACATCGTGTCCGAACCCCCTTTCGGTCTCGATCACGGACTTCATGGCGATCGCTTCGACCCGCGCCCTGGCCGCGGCGTCGGCGGTGAAGCCGGTCTCGCCCCTGCGCTGGGCGAGCATCCCGCGGGGAATCACGAGCGCGCCGCCGATGACCACGGGTGGACCGGACACCACGCGACGCATGGCTTCGAGTTCCCTTTCGCGTTGTTCGAGCCGGGCGGTGAGTCCCTCGTAGCGGCGTCTGGCCATCTCCGGCTGCACGCGCGGCTGCTTGCCGGCGGCCACGTCCTCCGAGAGCTTGATGTAGCGGTCCGACCAATGATTGATCTCCTTCACCAGCCGCTCGCGCACGGCCGCGTGAATCCTGTCCACCTGCCGTTCCCTGCGCGCCTTCACCTCCCGGTAGTGTTCCGGGACCAGATGGGTCGAGGCGTGACCTAGCGCAAGCGCCTCCAGGTCACCGGTAATCCAGGACGCCTCGAGTACGTCCCCGATCAGATCGAGGTCGGAACCGTCAATGGGCTGGAGGTCCAGGTGTGGCGCCCATCCGGCATTGACGGCCCTGCCCTGCGCGTCGATGGCCACGAACTGAAGGCGGCGCGAGACCGTGACCGCCTGTTCGCCGCCGGACGCGCCCGGGGGCTGGCGCAGGGTATGGTCGATCATGAAGACCACGCCGGGCTCGACGCCGTCGTCGTTCGGATCGACCAGGACCGCCCCCTGCTTCAGCTTGCCCCGGTGGGCCTCCAGCACCAGATCCGTTGCGGCGCGCATCATGGGGTGGCCGGGATGCAGGAGGTCGGCCATGGGCTTGGCGTGCAAGCGTACGTGCTGCTTTTCGAAACAGACCCGTTCGTATTTCCTGAGAACGGGGGTGCGGGTTTCGCCAATCACCCGGTCGCGCTCGCGGATCGCGGCGGGGACGTGGCGAATCTCGTAACGGCCCGTCTCACGCCCCCGCATCTCACCCCCCAGTGTCGAGAATGACTCGGTGAAGAACGCCCGGATGAAATACGGTTGCAGTTTACGTGCCTCGGCCTTTTCCATCTCCTCCTTGACGGCGTACAACTCCTCGAGGCCCATGTGCTGCTCGACCAGGGCGTTGCGCCGGATGATCTCCTTCAGGTGGGAGGTGTCCAGCGCATCGTCGATCACCCGGTCCATCCTTGCCTGGATCTGCGGGTCCTCCCCGTAGCGGATGGCGTTGATGAGCAGGTCCTTGAGAGAAATATTTTCGAAGGCCTCGCCCAGGATGTCGAATACCCTGCCGCCGAGCGCGACGCGCTCGACCTCCAGTTTATCGAGCAGCTTGCGGAAGACCGCGCCCTCCCGGGTCTGCACCGCGACGATGTTCCACAGATGGCAGACCTCGGTCTGCCCGATGCGATGGATCCGGCCGAATCGCTGTTCGAGCCGGTTGGGGTTCCACGGCAGGTCGTAGTTGACCATCAGGTTGGCGTTCTGCAGGTTGACGCCCTCACCCGCCGCGTCGGTCGCGACCAGGACCAGGACATCGGGATTGTTGCGAAACTCCTCCTGGATCCTGCGCCGGTCATCGCGGTTGGTGCCACCGTGGATCGCAACGACCGCGCCGGGCCGGCCGAGCAGTCCTCTGATACGATCCACAAGATAGGTCAGTGTGTCGCGGTGCTCGGTGAAGATGATGAGTTTCCTGCGGCTGCCCGCGGCGGTGTACATCTCCGGCGAATCCTGCAACAGACTCGAGAGTTCCTCCCATTTCCTGTCGTTACCCGACTGGACGACCCCGCGCGCCTGCGACTCAAGCGCCCTGAGCGAGACGATCTCGGCTTCCAGCTCTTCGATCGTCTCGGCGGCAGTGGCCTGATCGACCACATCCTCAACCCAATCCTCGTACTCTCCGCCGAGCATCTCGTCGGAGGCCTCATGGACGTCTTCGGGAACATCCTTGACGTCGTATCTTGCCAGGGTCTCCGCCACCTGATGACCCCGGTGGACTAGTTTCATCTCTTCCAGGCGGCTTTCCAGTCGCTTGCGGCGGCGCTTGAGTGACTGGTAGATCGCCTCCGGGCTGGAAGCCAGACGGCGCTGCAACTGGGTCAGGGCGAAGCCGACCGTGTTCTTCTTCTTGCCGCCGACGTTGTCGGCACGATTCATCTCGTTGCGGACGTAGTCAGTGACCTGCGCATAGAGGGCCTCTTCGAGATCGGAAAGTTCGTAGTTGGCCGTGTAGGCCCTGCGTTCCGGAAACAACGGAGTGCCGTCGAACTTGAGGAGTTCCTCCTTGACCATTCGGCGCATCATGTCGGAGATATCGACCTTGTGCGCACCCTCGCGGAACTTGCCATAGAAGCGATCGCCATCCAGCAACGACATGAACAACTGGAAGTCCTCTTCCTTGCCGTTGTGCGGGGTCGCCGTCATCAACAGGAAGTGGCGGGTGACCGAGCCCAGCAGTTTCCCCAGCTTGAACCGGCCGGTCTCACTGATCTTGTTCCCGGAATAGTGGGCGGACATCTTGTGCGCCTCGTCGACCACGACCAGATCCCAATCGGAGTGCCTCAGTTTCTCCTGATAGTCTTCGTTGCGCGAAAGCTGATCGAGGCGAGCGATGAGCTGTCCCTGCTCCTCGAAGTAGTTTCCCGATGCGCACTGTTCCTTCTTCTCGCGACTGTAGATCTCGAAGAGTAGCCCGAACTTTTCGAGCAACTCGTCCTGCCACTGCTCGGTCAACGAGCCGGGCGAGACGATCAGGATCCGTTTTGCGTCCGCACGCATCAGCAGTTCCCGGATCAGCAGGCCGGCCATGATCGTCTTGCCGGCGCCGGGATCGTCCGCCAGGACGAAACGCAGCGGCTGACGCGGCAACATGGCCTCGTAAACGGCCGAGATCTGGTGTGGCAGCGGCTCCACGTTGGAGGTGTGTACCGCCATCATCGGATCGAAGAGATGGGCAAGGTGGATGCGGTAGGCCTCCAGGCCGAGCTTGAACTCGACGCCCGGGGCATCGAATGCCCAGGGACGACCCGCGCTGGCGAGTTCCAGTCGGGCCTCGTCACCGCGGAACAGCATCTGCGTACCCGGCTTGCCTTCCGAATCCACGTAAAACACGTTGACCGCATCGGGCCCGACCGGCTCGGCGCTGACGATCCTGACGACCCCATCGCCCTCGAGACCGCGGACCTGGGAGTCTTTTTTCAGGTCTTCGAGCTTGAGCATGGTCAGGTCCGGATCAGTCGGGTTGGTGGCGCAACCAGTCTGGAACGTAGCACGAGGGAGTCCGGGGTTGCGGGAATGAGAGGAAAGTATAGCGGCCTTACCGCGGCGGGCTAGTTTACCCGCCGAAGCATCAGCGCGGCGATCGCGAACAGCACCATCACGGGCAGGAACGCCCCGATCAGCGGCGGCAATCCATAGACCAGACCGATATTATTGAACGATTCTTTCAGCAGGTGGAAGGTCACACCGACGACGATGCCGACAAACAACCGTTGCCCCGCCCCGCCGGAGCGCGTCGGGCCGACCGAGAACGGCACGGCGATCAGGAGCAGCGGCAGCGCGGTCAGCGGCACGGTAAACCGTTGCCAGAAAGCCAGGTCATAACGCGCTGAATCCAGGTTGTTCCTTTCGAGGTACTCCACGTAGTGGGCAAGCTTTCGCGACGACATGCGGTCCGGTTCCACGACCACCACATCGATGGTATCCGGCGACACGAGTCGCGGCCACCGCTCCTCTCTGGCATGTTCGGTCAGGACACGATCATCGGTCAGGGTGCTGCGGCTGACATCGGTCACGTCCCAGTAATCCCCCCGGTAGATGCCGGAACCGGCATGAGTGACTTCGCTCAGGCGCATGGTGTCGTCCAGCGAATAGACGTAAACATTCTGCACACGCATGTCCGGGTAAACGGTCCCGATGTTGATGATGCGGTCACCATCCCGCGCCCACAGGCCGCTCCTCGAACCCAGACCGACCGGTCCGGCGCCCTGGGGTTTGCCCACACTGCGCTGCATCTGTTCTGCGGGCGGTATGACGAACTCACCCATCAGGATGATGCCCAGCACCAGCGGAATGGCCGCCTTGAGCGCCGCCCAGGCGATCTGGTAGAGCGACATGCCGGAGACGCGCATCACCACGAGTTCGTTGCGGGCCGCCAGGTTGCCGAGACTCAGCAGGCTGCCCAGCAGCATCGCGGTCGGGAAAAACTCGAATACCCGGCGCGGCGCCGTGAGCAATGTGCGCGCCACGGCAAGACCCATCGTACCGCCTGTCTTTCCCGCCAGCCGCGCGTTGTGCGCAAAGTCGACGATCACGTTGACCGATACCAGGAGAAGTAACGCGGCCAGGGTGCCCATGATGATCGCCCGACCGAGGTAACGATCCATGCGCCTCACGGCACGGGGGTCCGTAACACGAGGCGATGCGAGGTCCAGTACCAACCGTACTGTCGCAGAAGCAATGCAACGACCAGCCCCGCCAGCAGCAACTGCACCCACCAGGTACCGACCCAGCCCGGCCACCGGCCGGTCGCGATCAGGCTGAGCGCGAAGATATTCAGATTGGCGTAGAGGATGTAGATCAATATGGCGATCACGATTTTTCCGAAGCGACCCTGACGCGGCGTCGCATGCGACAACGGAACGGCGAGCAGCACCAGCAGCATGGCGCTGGCGGGTATCGTCAGGCGCGCCTGCAACTCGGCGGCCTTTGCGGGTTCGTCCGACTGCAGCAGATCCACGGTCGGCGCCGCCTTCAGATCGTCGAGAAGACCCGAACCGGCCAGTGGCGGAATGCGGATCGAATGTTTGTCGAAAGACAGCACCTGGTAATCTCCCCGACCCGGCGAGCCCTCGTAACGTTGCCCGTCCCTGAGTACCAGCAGATGTTCGCCCGTCTTCGGGTCCACGCGCTGCCCGGCGCTGAGCGCGGTCTCGATCACGACCTTGTCGTCGTCGCGATTGTGCACGAAAACGCCCTGCAGGCTGCGATCACCGCGACGCCGGCTCACCGCGAATACCACCCAGTCGCCGTCGTTCGCCTCGAGAAACCGCCCCTCGGCCACCGAATCGATGTCCGGGCGATGCTCGGCCTGAAAAACAAACCGGTCGGCGACCTGGACTGAAAGGGGTGATATATAGAGCGACAGCACGATCAGCATCAGCGTGACGGGTACGGCCAGGTACATCAGTGTCCGGTAGATCCGCCCGTAGCCGATACCGCTGGCCCGGATCGCCACCATCTCGCTGTCCCGGTACATGCGCCCGAACGCCAGCATGATGCCGAGCATCAGGGCCAGCGGCAGGAGCTGCACCATCAACTCGATCATCCCCAGACCGAGCATGGGCAACAGAAACGATTGCGGCAGCCCGCCCCCCACCACCTCGTCGAGAAGGCTGACGAAGGTGTGTCCCAGGATGATCAGGCAGAGGACGAGCAGGACGTTCAGGAAGGACCTGAACGATTCCCCGAGCAACGCCCGTTCAATGATTGTCAGGCCGCCGCCGCGACCGGTTCGCGCTGTACCCATTCGTCAATTCGAATTCAATCAGGGAGCTACCGGAGCCTACAGTGAAACAGCGCGCCGTGCACAGTGGTGGGTCGCCTGGAAGAGGAAGTGGATGCCGATGAAGGTAGGCAAGTTCTTGTTGTCCTGGTGATTGTCGTGCGCAGTATAGCGGCCGGGAGTCTCATGAATCGCTTGCCCATTCGCCGTGAAAGCCGAGAATATAACAAGCTACCGGCTGTTACGGCTCGACGGTCCGTACCACGCGTGGACCGCGAGTCATTTCCACCACCCTGTCAGTCCGGCAAATCTGCCGTGGAGATCGAAAAGGCCTACGGCATCAGCATCGTCGGACTGCCCGGCCAGCCGCCGGTGTTCTCCGACGGAGGTCAGTTCGTGATCGATAGCTTACCGAAGGAGGCCTGTGCCCTGGAGGTGATCCGGCTCGGGACTTCCGACAGCGAGCTACAGACCCTCTGCCAGCGGGTCATGATCGAGGCGGGGAAACCGACCCCGGTGGTCGTCGATCAGACCTGATCTATCGATACACGGGTTCGATATGGGGTCACCATTCGGCTGGCTGCTGTTTTCCTCCTCAGCCTTGAAGTTTTCACTATAAGTAATTAATTAATATGCAATTATAAGTACTGATTCATCTTTCTTTGCCGCCTGCTTCGTTCTCTCTTTATACAGCTGGAATGTTGTGCAACACATTTGTTGTATTCTTTAACCTGTGTGCTATGCTTTTTAGGCAACAGTAATGATGTACAACATTATAGGTGTGCAAAATTGTTTGGCGAAAGGAGAGATACGTACCTGTTGATTTTGTCGTAGGTGGCCTGGCTCGGAATGACGATTTCTGTTTCCGACAAGAGTTCGTAGAGGAGTTGTGGGAAGCCCTGGGCAAAGAGAACGTCCTTCTGCTGGCGCCCCGGCGTATGGGTAAGACCAGCGTCATGTATCGGCTGCTGGATCAGCCCCGCAGTGGCTTCCATGTCGTCCACCTGAATGTGGAGCCCCTGGAAACGCCGGCAGAATTCTTTATCTCACTGATCGACGCCGTCAACGAGCATCAACCGGATTTCCTGCACAGGGTACTCGCTCCCTCCTGGGGGTTGCTGAAAGAACTGGCCGGTCGTGTTGAAGGAATAGAATTCCTGGATTTCAAGGTCAAGTTGCGCAAGGCGGGAGACTGGGACGCGCAGTGGCGGGAACTGGCGGTTCAGTTCATGGACAGGGTAGCGGCGCCCGGCGAGCCGATTTTGTTCATCATCGACGAGCTGCCGGACATGCTCACCGCCATGCAGTCCCGATCCAGGGAAGACCTGACAGCCTTCCTTCACATGTTCCGGAAAATGCGCCAAACGCCAGGTGATTCCCACATCCGCTGGATGGTGGGCGGTTCCGTGAATATCCGAGGCACACTGGATGAAATAGGTCAGCTCAAACTGATCAACGATTTTCGCACCGAAGTCCTGCCGCCTCTGAGAGACAGCGAAGTCAACGTCTTCGTCACCAAAATGTTGACCGGCCGGGACGTTTCTTTCGAGCCCGGGATCATCCCCGAGATTCAGCGCCTGTTGGGGAATCCCATCCCGTTTTTCCTGCAATTGCTGACCCAGGAGCTGTACCGCCATTGGCGCCGTCAGGGACGCGATACCTTGACCCCGGCAACCGTGCAGCACGTCTTTCAGCACGTCCTGCTGGGCGAAGCGGCCCACGACAAGCTGCAGCACTTCCACAGCCGCATCCGCCTGCACTATCCGGAGGAGGATCAGGAGCCGGCCTATGCCCTGCTGGATCACCTGTCCCTGACACAGCAGGGCGCGAGCCTGAAGGTATTGTTGAGCATCTATACCGAGCTGGAGAGCAGCAAAACCACCCCGCGCCGGGGACACGCCGTGAAACAGTCCTTCAACCATCTGCTGCTGCGCCTGCAAAGCGATTTCTACGTGGAGCGCAGCGGTGATCACCTGGATTTCGGCAGTCGGTTGCTAAAGGTCTGGTGGAAGAGAAACTACGGCTATGACGCAGCCTGATTCCATGGTGCAGGATTCTGTCATTGGCCTCTACCGCGCCAACATCACCAGTACAGCGCGGTTGGTCTCCACCAGTGTCGGACGCTCCGAGCTGCTCGACGACCTATTGGACAAGCTCCGGCGTCGGGGCGCCAAAAAAAGCGGTCAGCACATGCTTCTGATCGGCCCCCGCGGCATCGGCAAAACCCATCTGTTGAACCTGCTGCAATACGGCTTGGAACAGGATCCCAAGCTCACTGTGCAGTTCCGCACCGTCCGCTTTCCAGAGGAGAATAACCGCCTGCTCTCCTTTGCCGACCTCCTGCTGGGCATCGTCGAGATTCTGGGGTCCGGCGATGGCGATGACCAATGGGCGGAACTATACCGCGAGCTCCATGTGGAAGAGGACGACGTCCTCATCATCGACCGCATCCTGCCGAGGCTAAAGCAGTGGTGCCAGGAGAGCGGCAACACCCTGCTGTTGCTGATGGAGAATCTGGACGTGCTGGTGACACAGCAGATCAAGAAGCCCAGGGATATCCACCGCCTGCGCAGCTTTCTGATGGACAGCCCCCATGTGCTACTGGTGGCCACCTCGCCGGCATTCTTTCCCGGCCTCAACGACGTCCGCCATCCCCTTTACGACTTTTTCGACATCCAGGTCATTGGCGAACTGGAAGAAGCCCAAACCCTGGAGCTGATTCGTCTCAACCTGGAGTGGGACGGCCGCCGGGAACTGCTGGAACGCTTCGACAAGCTGGTCCCAAGGATCCGCGCCCTGCACACCATGACCGGCGGTAACCCACGACTGACCATGATGCTCTACGAGTTGATCGGTCACGAAAAGCTGCTGGAGGTGCGCACCCAGTTTCACAAGTTGCTGGACGGCATCTCACCATTTTACCAGGACCGCATCAAGGAGCTGCCGGCCCAGGAACGGGCCGTGCTGGAGACCCTGGCTCTGATGCGCGAGGAGCCGCGCACCCCGGCGCGAGTCGCACGCCGGCTGCGCAAGAGCGCACAGCAAACCTCCACCCTGCTCAAGCGCATGACCGACGCAGGCTACCTTTCCGTCTCCCCCAATCCGGAGGACAAGCGCTCACGGCTATACCGTATCAAGGAAGGTTTCTTCGACATCTGGCTGGCCATGAGCCAGTCCCGTGTGCAACGTCGTTACCTGCCGTACCTGGTGGACTTCTTTACCCGCTGGTACGCAGAACCCGAGGAACGGGAGGAAAAACGTTGCGAGCTGCGGCAAAAGCTGGAGGGGGCCGGCGATAGGGAGACCCTGGACTACCTGACCGAGGTGGGACCCGCCGATGAACGGACCCAGGCCAAACTGGACCTGGCCGTCCGCCAATTGCGGGACGGTCTGAAGGGGCGCGGAGTAGATCTCTTGCACGAAGTGAAAATTCCGACCCAATCCAACGGCATATTCATCTGGATGCACGAACAGGCCAGGCGCTGGGCAGGCGGGGAGCTGGAGCCCAATATTCGCAAACGCATGGAGGGCATGATCGAGTATTGGCAGGAGCAGCGCTCCGGCCGCCTGGAGACCGCAGCGCGCTTGGCCCATGAGTTGGGAATGGACTTCACCGGCTCAGGCCTGCACCGCATCAATATCGCTTTGCAGCGAGACCTGTTGCGGGGTTTGAGCGACCCGGCAAAACGGATTGTCGCGCTGCATGACATGTCCAGGAGCCAGTTCATGGACGGCCAGATACCCGAGGCTCTGCGGACTTTCGAGGAGATTTTGGAAGCCAGCCGAAGACAGGGTGACCGCAAGCAAGAGGGCATTGCGCTAAACAACATTTCCCAGATCTACGATGCCCGCGGCGACTACGACACCGCGCTCGGTTACCTCAAGCAGTCTCTCGCGATTCAGCAAGAGATCGGCGACAAATCCGGCGAAGGCACCACGCTCAATAATATTTCCCAGATTTTCAGGGCCCGCGGCGACTACGACACCGCACTCGGTTACCTCAAGCAGTCACTCGCGATACGTCAGGAGATCGGCGACAAATCCGGCGAAGGCACCACGCTCAATAATATTTCCCAGATTTTCAGGGCCCGCGGCGACTACGACACCGCGCTCGGTTACCTCAAGCAGTCACTCGCGATTCAGCAGGAGATCGGCGACAAATCCGGCGAAGGCACCACCCTGTTCAACATGGGTCACATACATCTGCAAAACGAGGAGGTCCAGGAAGCGGTCAGTGCCTGGGTGCAGGCCTATCGGCTCGCCAGGCCAATGCAACTGGCTCAGGCACTGGATGCCTTGGCCCAGTTGGCGGATCGGCTAGGGCTCGCAGGCGGGCTGCAGGCATGGGACGAACTGTCGAAAAAAACTGGTGATTGATCAGGAGGACATGCCCTGGTCCTCACCGCTTCGTTCGACGAAGTCTGAACGGGCCATCACGCGCCGACTACCACGCAACGGCCTCCTCGATGATCCCTTCCACCAGTTCCACGATCTCCTTGACGGCGGGTGCGGACTCGGGGTCGATCACATAGGGGCGACGGTACGAGACCCGCACATGGTCGGGGTCCGACGTGAGCACGTAGACACTGATGGTGAAGGGACAGAGCAGGATGTTCTCGGGGTTTGCCCTGGCCAGGTGATGGGAGATCTTTGCGCTGCAGAACTCCACTATCTGGGCCTCGATAAAGACGTTCTCCTTGATACCGAATGACTCACCGGTTCGATTGAGCATCTCGCTGGCGGGTAATACGTGGGCGATGTTGATACCGCGACCGGCGATTGTCGATTTCACGCTGTCCAGGACGTCCCCGAATTCCGCTTCCACCTGGACCGTCACGACCGGGGCATCGCTCGCGGTGGCTGGTGCAACCGTGATGGCCGTCAGGACAAGCAGAAACAACGGGGCC
>JAYENI010000224.1:0-6214 GCA_034722015.1 Pseudomonadota bacterium | reverse complement strand
ATCAAATACACGGTTGTAGGCGCATTCACGCCCCCCGAGGAAAAGGCGAAGATCAAGCTCCAGACCGAGATGGAAGGCGGTGGTGATCCAACGACCGTCTACATGATGAATTTTCTGTCACGAAAGTTCGGCCCCGTTTACGTATTCCGCGCCAAGATGCCGACGTTCCCCGATACCTACACGGGGGCCGAGACCATGGGTGACGGGCAGGTTAAATACTGGTCGGTCGTAACGGCGGCGTCGGTACCCTCCGGAGAACTGTGGGACGGTGTCTACGATATGCAGGTGCCGCTGGACGAGGATGGTTATTACACCATCGTGGTGAGCCGCCCTGAAGACCGGCCAGAGAACGCGACCCGAGAGAACGGTGTGGTGTGGATCGATTGGGGGCCGGGAGAGGGGCTGGACGATCCGAGAGACCGCAAAGACTGGGGCATGCTCCTCATGCGGTTCATGGTCTGCCACCCGGATTGGGAGAACAGTCCGGCGAAATCACACGTGCCGGATACAGAAGAAGCCATCATGGGCCCGTACTACCCCAAGGGTTATTACACCACCAGGGAGGAATTCGAGGCGCAGGGGTTGGGAGATGCTGTCACCAGGAGCGTCGAGCGGCTCACGGTCACCGAAACTCGTGACATGCGTTTCTGCGAAATTCTCGTTGTCAAGGAAAACGGTATCGAGGTGTATAACACGACGGGCACGAACGACTGCCCTGCTGAAATCTGGGACAGGATAAATTCCGGCAGGTTCGCGAACGAACTGGGTGCGCGTAGCGTCCTGTTGAACGGACCACATTTCTGGATGATGGATACCCAGACTGTGTCGTTCGGAGAGAAAGCCACCCTTGGAGGTCTGGAACTCCGGTACGTGACGACGCTGGATCCGGCCATGCTTCAGGGAGGGTTTCAGCCGTACAAGGTCTTTACCCCGAAGAAGACACAGAAGATGGTGTATGCCAAAGGGAAGCCGGTGTTTGAACTCGTCGACCCCGATGGCCACGTCTACGTCTTGCAGGCCCACGACGAAGCATTCCCGATGGAATCGCTTCCGGATTTCGGCAAGAAGATGACACAGCTGCCCGAAGGCTGGCAATACCGCACCCGGATCTTGTCCAAAGACCTGATCTTGGATTTGAACCCGAACCAGACGATCTATGCAATCGGGGACGAATTCCATCAATATTACACGCGGATCCAAGAGGCAGAATAACCCGGGTCGCGAACCTTGTGCCCGATTGACGCCCGGGGCCATTTCGGCAAGCGCATTGGTGGACTCACGAACCCGAATGTCGCGCGGGAATCTGTACCGCTGGCCGATGTTCGCCCCACTGCGCCAACGAGATGATTGTGAGGAGAAAGCGGCTGAATGCGGTCACTGCCCGGCTCACGCAACAGGTGCAGCGAGAGATCCACACGAAGCACCAACTTCGCTAACCCGAGAAGCGTAGGTTGGGTTAGATGCGCTACGGCCGCATACCCGCCATCAGGCACCCCGGATCGGGCGCATCGTAACCCAACGTTCGAGTTCGGAATATGTCCGGAATGTCGGGTTACGGCGCACGCAAGGTATAGGGGAACCAATCGACGTCTGTGACGATGTGCGCCTAACCCAACCTACATTTTCTGACATGCCAGGGTCTGCTATAAACGAAATGGTGGTAACCGGGGCAACAACCCGAGCATGACCGCAGCAACCCCCGGCCATGTGCCATGCCTCGGGAACTTCGTCAGTTCGTGGCATCTCGGGGAGAACATCGACGATGAACCGCGTGTCGGAGCCGTTACCTGATGTCCAGGCTTCCTGAAAACGTGCGTCAGGCACCGGAGGCCACGCTCCCCGACGAGGGATGCGTGCGTATGGCATCAATCCTTGTGGTGCCCGGTTTGCTGGCGGAGATGGGGATTGACCCAAGTGCAGTGATCGCGGAAGCGGGCCTCGATCCGGCCCTTTTCGATAGCCCGGAGAACAAGATTCCCTTCGTGGACCTTGGGCGATTCATCGAGCTATGCGTGAACCGAACAGGATGTCCACATCTGGGGCTGCTCATCGGTGAGACCATGGGAACGGCTGTGCTTGGTCTGGTCGGCCAACTCACAGCCTCATCAACGGACATTGGCAGCGCACTGAATTCCCTGGTCAGGTATTTGCATCTTCACGACCGGGCGGCCGTACCCAGCATCTGGGTCAGTGGCAGACGCGTGACACTCGCTTATACCATCCACGAGCCGGACGTCCCGGCAACGGAACAGATTTACGACGCAGCCATGGCGAACGCGTTCAATATCCTCAAAGCACTGGCAGGGGCTCAGTGGGAACCCACGGAGGTGCAATTCAGCCGACCGCGTCCCGCTGACATCGAACCCTACCGGCGCTTCTTCCGCGCCAGGTTATGCTTCGATGTCGACGTAAATGCCGTGGTCTTCCCGGCCTCGTGGCTCAGCTGTCCTGTCATCGGGTCCGATCCGCGATCCCGCCAGGCAATCATTCAGGAAGTCCAGCAACTGCTGGAGGACGAAAACAAACATCTTGTCGTCCCACTTCGCAGGCTGCTGCGGGAATTGCTGATAAGGTGCGCCGACGAAGGAAAGGTCTCGCTGGATCACGTCTCGCAACTGCTTGCAGTCCATCGACGTACGCTCAATCGCCGCCTGCACCTGGAAGGCACGAGTTTCAGGACCCAGTTGGACGAGGCCCGGTACGACATCGCGCGCCAGTACCTGCGTGATACGCGTCTCTCGGTACTGAAAATAGCAATCTCCCTGGGCTATGCGAGCGCCACACCGTTCACCCGGGCCTTCCGCCGCTGGTCCGGGACCACACCAGCCGCCTGGCGGTCCACCCACCAACGGCCCTGAAAGCCAACGCTTCACCCTGTCCGCGGGATCTCCGCTCGACGCTACCCGAGTCATTTTCACGGCAGCTTCCAACCGCCTTCGCTGGCTTGCGACGGTCGATTTCTCCGCTTGATGGAATCCGTTCCGAAGACCGGTGACTGCCTGCCGAAAATCTGTCGCAAAATGTATATATCAACCGGTTCTTAGTCCGGATAATCTGTGCGCCTCGGGACGTGCAGCGCCTTCGTTCACCGGGACTACCTTCACAAATACGGATTGAGGAGAATGGAATGAACCGACTGATACTGAACCGGCGTGTATCCTGGATAGCCTTTCTGTTTGTATCCCTTGCGCTGTTCGCCGGGGCCTTTGCCGACGAGGAGGCGGAAGCGGTAGCCGAGGATGCGATTGTCATCCTTGCCACGGTTGAAAGCATCGACCAAGAAACACGCGTGGTCACGCTGCGGTTTCCGGACGACAGCACGGAGACCTTCGTCGCGGGCGAGGCGGTACGCAATCTCGCACAAGTGAAAAAGGGCGATCTCGTGATCATGGAGTACTTCGAGGGTCTGGCGGTCGCCCTCGAACCGAAGGGAGCGGGGGTCCGGGAGAGAAGCGATGAGGTGGCGGTGACCGGTGCCAGGCCGGGCGAGAAACCGGCCGTTTCGGTGCGCGAGACGCTCCAGTTGGTGGCCACCGTTCAGGCCGTTGACGAGAAAGCCGGCACGGTCACGCTGAAGGGGCCCGAGCAGACGGCCACCTTCAAGGTGTCCGATGACATCGATCTGAGCAAGGTCAGCACCGGCAGCGAGTTGATTGTGACCTACCTTCAGTATGTTGCGGTTTCCGTGACGCCCGCACCCAAGGTGTCCGGTGAGGTGACACTCGAGAGCAAGGCGGTGGCCCTCGGTATCGGCTACGAGTGGGGCCATGGAAAGCTGACCCTGTATGACGGTTCGGTGCACGAGTTCAAGGTCAAGGGACTGTCCGTGCTGGACGTCGGAATTTCCTCTATCAAGGCCTCGGGTCAGGTGTTCAAGCTCACCGACCCGAAGGACTTCGCGGGGACCTACGTTGCGGGGGCCGCCGGTGCGGCACTCGGGAAAAAGGGCGGGTCCGCCATGACCCTGAAGAACACCAAGGGGGTGGTGATGCAGCTCAAGTCCGAGCAGGAAGGGGC
Organism: Pseudomonadota bacterium; assembly: GCA_034722015.1. Classification (GTDB taxonomy): domain Bacteria; phylum Pseudomonadota; class Gammaproteobacteria; order JAJDOJ01; family JAJDOJ01; genus JAJDOJ01. The sequence goes on along the minus strand of JAYENI010000224.1, from coordinate 2,197 downwards.
CCGTCTGACGCTTGCCGCCGAGGGCATCAGCATCAAGCTCAAGGAATGACCGGTCGTGGCCTCATTAACCTGGCGCCCATAAACCATAAAGGATCCCGCGGGTGCCGCGGGATCTGGAAATCGGGCGGACCAATCTTGCGATGATCGCCGCCAGAGCACGTGGGCCCGGCCGCCAGGATGTCGGTCGCTACATCCCCAAGTCCTGGTCCGGAAATGATTTGTCGTGATCGTTCGATTGCCGGCGACTGCAGTGCGTTTCCCGTGATACGCGCCCTCTCACCACCGTACAGACATGAATCTCCGAGACGCCGATCGCTCGGTCACTTCCAGACAGGAAAAACACTCATGCTGAGAACGATGCTTACCGCGGTACTGCTGAGCATTGGCGTTGCACCGATACTGGCAGGGGCGCCATGCATGGCTCAGGAGAAGATCACCAGGGAAGAGGTCAGTCAGATCGCCGAGGAGGCCTATCTCTATGGTTTCCCGATGGTCGTTGGCTACAGTGTCCTGCACAATTTCTTTATCGACCGGGACTCCGGGCAGTTCAAGGCGCCGATCAACCAGATCTCGAACACCGCGCGGGTGTTCACGCCCAAGGACACGGGAGTCAGCACGCCCAACAGCGACACGCCCTACTCGATGGCGCTGCTGGACCTGCGCGCCGAGCCCATGGTGCTGTGCATGCCCGAGATCGAGAAGGCGCGCTACTATGACGTGCAGCTCGTGGACCTGTATACCGACAACTACGGCTACATGGGCAGCCGCACCACCGGCAACGGCGCCGGCTGTTATCTCGTCGCCGGACCAGACTGGAAGGAAGCAAAGGTCGAAGGGATCGACAAGTCCTTCCGCAGCGAGACGCAGTTCAGCCTGGTGGTCTATCGCACGCAGCTCTTCAACCCCGGCGACATGGACAATGTCGAGAAGATCCAGGCCGGTTACCAGCTCCAGCCGCTGTCGGCCTTCCTCGGCCAACCCGCTCCCGCCGCCGCCCCTGCCATCGACTGGCCTGAGTTCAGTCAGGAGGCCTTTTCCACCCGTTTCGTCGAGTATATGAACTTCCTGCTCCGGTTCTGCCCCCCCGTCGGTACCGCGGCGGTGGAGAAGCCGCTGCGGGAGAAGTTCGCCCGGATCGGGATCGGCTCCGGCGAGAAGGCATCAGGGCAGGAACCGTCGCCGGACGTGAAGGCGGCGCTGGGCGCCGGCATCAAGGCAGCCATGACCAGGATCGAGAAGACCACACTGGAGGTCGGTAAACGAATCAATGGTTGGCAGATCGGCTCGGCCGCGGGCAGCCGCGAGTTCTACGACGGCAACTGGGCGCTGCGCGCCGCCGCCGCCAAGCTCGGCATCTACGGTAACAGCCAGGCCGAGGCCGTCTATCCGTTCACGCGCCGGGATGCGAACGGCATACCGCTCGATGCCAGCAAGCACACCTACCAGATGACCTTCCCGGCGGGGCACCTCCCCCCCGTCAATGCCTTCTGGTCCATCACCATGTACGACGGCGGCACCCAGCTCCTGATCGACAACCCGATCAACCGCTATCTCATCAACTCGCCGATGCTGGATCAATTGAAGAAGAACGCAGACGGCTCGCTCACCCTCTATATCCAGAAAGACTCGCCCGGCAAGGACAAGGAGTCCAACTGGCTGCCGGCGCCGGACGGCCCGGTGTTCGTGGTCATGCGCCTGTACTGGCCCAGGACCGAAGCGCCGTCGGTCTATCCGCTCGGCAAGGGGACCTGGGCGCCGCCGCCCGTCGTACCGGTGCGCAATCTCCAGGCCCTCGGTGTGAAGCGCTTCGGCGACAAGTCGATCGAGAACATCGTCCGCACCGACACCCGTTATGGCCACGACGACCTGTTCCTGGGCCCCCGGGGCTGGGCCTACTGGAATCATCTGGAGTACCCGAGACCGATCCAGAACCCCAATCTCTGGCCGGACAGCCAGTCCACCTACTTCCTCGGCCAACTGAAGATGCCGGCAGGCGCCAGCCTGACGCTGCACTATACCTATCCCCATGCGCGCTACTTCCAGTTCGCGCTTTACACCTGGAACGGCCAGACCTTCATTTCCACGGGCGAGGCGCTGGCCGGGAAGGAAATCGAACCGGATCCGGGCTCCACCAACCCGTTTCGGGTCGGCACCGACCGCCTCGCGGAGAAGCGCGACTTCACCCTGCGGATCCTGG
>JAYENI010000223.1:0-6238 GCA_034722015.1 Pseudomonadota bacterium | reverse complement strand
CGACCGCGTCCTCGAGGTCCAGAAAGACCATGTCGGCGCCCAGGGTCGGGGCCTTTTCCAGCATACGGGTATTGCTGGCGGGCACCGCCAGTTCACTGCGGTGCAGTCGATTGCGTTCAGCCATGATGTCTCCTGGGCGGCAATGTCTCGAATTCGGGGCAGGAACAGGTCGATGCCATGTCACATCGATACGTCACGGGGCGGGAGGTCTGCTGCGGCCGGCCCGCAGGTGGCCGACACGGGGAGCGAAGTCAATGCGCCCCGGGATTCTCTGGCGCCCCTCGCCGGGGCGCCCGGCGCTTCACTGCGCCCATCCTGACACCGTCCTGTTCGAAAGGGGCGAACTTTACCCTATTTGCATACCCAAGGTCATGGTATTCGGGCCACCGGAAGGGACTGGACACACCGGGCGACAGGTTGCCAGGATGCGCCGAAAATCGCGAAATGCTGGCGCTGGGGCGGATTTTGGTCTGTAATCCCGCTATCGAGGACCGGCTTCGACGATCCGCCCGTCGCCACCGAGTCCTGCTCGTCCCGCGATCACCACCCAGCACCCCGGCAAAGGCCACGCTCCCGCATGAAAGTTTCCGCCTTTATCGCCGCGATGCTGGGACTTGCGCTTGCCGTTGCTCTCATCGCCTGGCAGGGGTTCGACAGCGTGGCCGCGGCGCTGGCCTCCGCCGGTTGGGGCCTGCTGGTCGTCACCGCTTATTACCTGTTCCCCATGTGGCTGGACTCGGCCGGCTGGAGACCGCTGTTCCCGATCGATGACAGGCCCACGACCGCGCGACTGCTGCATATCCGCTGGATCCGCGACGGGATCAACCGGCTGCTTCCCGTGGCTCAGGTCGGCGGCGATCTCGCCAGCGTCCGCCTGCTGATGCGCGACGGCGTCCCCGGCGCGACCGCCGGGGCGAGTATCGTCCTGGACGTGACACTCGCACTGGTGTCCCAACTCCTGTTTACCCTGCTCGGCGTGATGGTGCTGCTGATGATCGCTGACGCCGGCGCCGTGCTGTACGCGTCGCTGGCGGTACTCGGACTCGGGGCCCTGGTCGTGATGGCCTTTATCGTCGTTCAGCTAAAGGGCATGTTCGAGGTGTTCGTGCGCTGGATCTCCGACCTGTCGGGCGGAGGGGATAAATGGATCGCGAGCGTCGGAGGCGCCGCGCGTCTCGACGCGGCAATTCGCGAGCTCTATACCCGGGGACCTGACCTGGTCGTGTCGACCGCATGGCGTCTCCTGGCCTGGATCGCCGGGGTCGGCGAAGTGTGGCTCGCCCTGTACTTCCTGGGGTACCCCGTGACACTGCTCGAGGCCCTGATGCTGGAAAGCCTGGGTCAGGCGATCAAGAACCTGGCCTTCACCATCCCCGGCGCACTGGGCGTCCAGGAAGGAGGGTTCATGCTGCTGGTGACGCTCCTCGGAATTCCACCGGAGGTCGGTCTGTCGCTGTCGCTGGTCAAGCGCGTGCGCCAGCTGCTGCTCGGTATTCCGGCGGTCATCGCGTTTCAGATCTCGGAGGGACGGCACTTTCTCCGCAGCGAGGCCTGACAGGCGATAGCAATGCGGGTAACGTAACCCGGCATTTTCGACAAATCCCGAGCTCGGACCCTGGCTTGCGATGCGTGCAAATCGAGCCGATATTTGAAAGGAGTGGTGTTAGCGATTTCTGTCGAATGACATACCATCCTGCTGGTCTTTTCGTCCGCCTCCTGTGTTGCGACAACCGTTCCATCGTTTGACTATGCGCCAGTTGTCGCGCCTTGAAGACGAACGAAAATCCGGTTCCGGCAATCGCCTTATTGCGCATCCAACCCAACCGACTCGCTGCCTGTTCTACAACTCGTCACGTGGCCCGACCCAGAACATCGGATTGTGGGCGACTTCCCACAGATGGCCATCCGGATCCTTGAAGTAACCGCTGTATCCGCCCCAGAATGCCTTTTGCGGTTTTTTTACCAGGGTGCCCCCCGCTTCGACCGCCTGAGAGATCACTTCATCCACTTCCGCTTCCGAACCGACATTGTGCGCCAGGGTAAACGCCTCAAAACCGTGACCTTCCGCCTGCACTTCGGCATCCGCGGCCAGGGCATCACGTCCGTACAACCCCAGCCAGGTCCCGTTCAGCGTAAAAAACGCAACCTCCGGGGATGACTCCATCCGTGGGAAACCCAATCCCTGCTCGTAAAACCTGACGGACGCCGCGAGGTCCCGAACACCCAGGGTGATCATGCTGATGCGTGGCTTCATTCCTTCTTGATCCTCAGTTCGTCCTGGGCGAATCAGGCCAGGAAAAGGTCACATCTTCTCGTAGAGCGCCTGCACTGTTTCGCGCGGCATCAACTCCCGCCAGTCCTTGCCGAGCGCGTTTTCCCACAGGGGGTCGAGACTGAGGGCGACGTCGATCATCTTGTCCATGCCGGCCTGATCGAGGCCGGACGTGATGCCGCGCCGCAGTTCGATCCCACTCTTGTCCATCATGCACCGAAACTCCGCGACGCCGTCCGGATAGAACGCCTCGAGCTGGTCGAAGGCCACGCAGTTTCCCTCGCCGTGGTGCAGATCGAGAACATAGGACAGGCCATAGGACAGGGCATGGCACACCCCGACCTGCGAGTAGCCGATGCTCATCCCGCCGAAGTAGGAGGCGATCATCAGCTTGTCGTCCGACTCTGGCGTGTGTTCGCCCAGGAACACCTCGCGACAAAGTTGCAGCGATTTTTCGCCGTACGCACGGCTGAACTCGTTGAGGAACGTTCCCTCCAGGGCCTCGATGCAATGGATGTAGCAGTCCATGCCGGTATAGAAGCGCTGGGGATTCGGGACGTCATGGATCAGGTCCGGATCGAGTACGACCTGGTCGAACACCGTGTGGTCCGAGTTCATGCCGAGCTTTCTTACCGGACCGGTGAGCACCGTCGTTCGAGAGACTTCCGCCCCGGTCCCGGACAGGGTCGGAATGCCGACCTTGTAGATCGCCGGGTTGCGGATCAGGTCCCAGCCCTGGTAGTCCGCCGACGAACCCGGGTTGGTCAGCATGAGCGCCACGCCCTTGGCCAGATCCATGGCGCTGCCGCCGCCCAGCCCGATGACGCCTTGCGGTTCGCCCCCGACGGCCTCGCGCGCCTCGCCGGTCAGCGCGTCCACGTACACCGTCTTGGGCTCGTCGTCGACGTTGACCCACAGGATCCGGTCACCGTCGCGCAGCGGGACCCGCCCCGCAAACTCGTGGTCCCGGAACACATCGTCGACGAGAAACACCATTCCTGACCCCGGTGCCGTACGTTGGGGCGCCAGGATGTCGTCGAGTTGATCGAAACACCCGCGGCCGAAGACCACGTGCGAAATCATCGGCAGGTTCTTGAACGCCACGGTCTATCCTCCGAGTACGTTGTTGATCTTGCGCGTGATCGCGTCGAGATCGCGCGAATCCCAGGAAAGCTGCACCAGCATCGAGATCGTCCGCGACAGTACCGCATCCGAGCGGGGCACCTCGACATCGCGGAAATCCGGGGCGGGATCCAGCAGCGTCAACGGCGAGCGGCCCGGAGTCTTCAGGTCCGCAAGGTGATTCCAGCGACTGATGTAGTGCCAGTTGTTGTCGTACCAGTAGAAGCAGCCGACGCCCCCGGCCTTCAGCGCCGCAGCCATTTCGCGTGCGCGCGCCTCGTCGGGCATCATGAAACTGAGAAACGTCGCCGAGTCACCCTTAGGATCGGGCAGGCGCCGGAAGCTCACCTCGGGGGACGCGGCGAACGCCTCCCGCAGAACGCGCTTGTTCTCCCGCTGCGTCGCGATGATCGCGTCGAGCTTGCGTAACTGCGCGAGCCCCACCGCCGCGTGCAGTTCGCTGATCCGGTAATTGGTGCCGAGTACCGGGTGCTCCTCCAGCCCACGGTCGGACCCGATGTGGTCGTGACCGTGGTCCGCGTACTGGTGCGACAGCTCATAGAGCCCCGCGTCGTCGGTCACGACGGCCCCGCCCTCGCCGCAGGTGATCGTCTTGACGGGATCGAAGGAGAAGCAGCCCATGCGCCCGAAGGTCCCGAGCGCCTTGCCACCGAGGCTTGCACCCACCGCCTGGGCGGTGTCCTCGATCAGCGTGACGCCGCGTTCGGTGCACAGCACCGCGATCTGGTCGACCTGCGCCATCGCCCCGCACATATGAACGACGATCACCGCGCGGGTCCGCTCCGTCATTCTTTCCGCCACGCTCGCGGGATCAAGACAGAGCGTGTCATCGACCTCGGCAAACACCGGAACGGCACCGCAGCCGAGGACCGCTTCCACCGTCGCGACAAACGTAAAGGGCGGGACGATGACCTCGTCGCCGGCGCCGACACCGCAGGCCGCCAGCGCGATCGCCAGCGCGGCGGTGCCGCTGGAACACAGGTGGCAATAGCCCGCACCCAGGCGCGAGGCGAATTCCCGCTCGAATTCCCTCGCCTTCCAGCGGTCCTTGCGGGCGGCATCGAATCCGTAGCGAAACAGGACCCCGGTCTCCAGCACCTCACCGACCTCGGCGCGCTCCTCGTCCCCAAAGATCTCGAATCCAGGCACGGCGACTCCATAAGGCGATTTCTGGAAAATAACATACCAGCCTGCTTGTCTGTTCGTCCGTCTTCGGCGTTGCGCCAACGGTTGCATAGTTCGACTATGCGCCCGTTTCCGCGCCTTGAAGACGAACGAAAATCCTGCGCATTCTGGTATGGTATTTCCCGGCAATCGCCTAAGTTGGAAAAACGGGTGTCCCGTCAGGCGGGATACGGCCTGTCACCGCAAAGACGATTGCAGCGCCGCCATCATGGGGACGATGGATCGGCTCGATCTGCTTCCGGTCGTTGCGCTCCCGGCCCCGATATGAGTGCACGGCAGGGAAGGCGAAACCGTTCACGAGTTCGAGACCCCGATCGAACGTCGCGCCATGGTACAGCGGCGGGGGGTGATTTTGAACCACGAGGCAAATACCGGGCGCCACCGTTCGGGGTATGCCGGCTATCGGAATAACCGGCGCCTACGGGAAGCATCGAGACCCCGTATAATCCACGGCCGGCCTGCGCAGACACACGATCCACGATGCAAAACCCGACCCCACAGGACCTGATGAACTACACGCCACCCGACGCGCTGCTTGCCGGGCGCGTCATTCTGGTCACGGGGGCGGACAGCGGTATCGGCGAGGCCCTGGCCCGACGCTGCGCCTCGGGCGGTGCAACGGTGGTGCTGCTGTCGCACCAGACCCGCCTCCTCGAGGCCGTCTACGACGGGATCGAGGAGGCGGGCTGGCCGCAGCCCGCGATCTATCCAATGAACCTGGAGGGCGCGACCGCGCGGGACTACGACGAACTGGCCGACAACCTTTCCGGCAGCTTCGATCGCCTTGACGGCCTGGTGAACAACGCCGCCGCGGTGAGCGGGCTGACACCACTGAGACACTTCGACGCCCAACGCTGGGCGAGCGTCATGGCGGTCAATCTGCACGCCCCTTTCCTGCTGACGCGCGCCTGTCTGCCGCTGCTGGAAAAGGCGCCGGATGCCTCGATCGTGTTCTCGACGCATGACTGCAGCCGTGCCTTCTGGGGGGCCTACGGGGTGGCGAAACAGGGTTTGCTGGGCCTGATGCGGATACTGGCGCAGGAATATCTGGACAGGGAACCGGGGATTCGGGTCAACGGGGTGGACACCGGCCCGGTGCGCACGCGCCTCTACCTGCAGAATTACCCGGGCACCCAACCCGGCGAGATCCCCGAACCGGAAGCCGTGGTCGCGCCCTACCTCTACCTGCTCGGTCCCGACGCACGCGGTGTAACCGGGCGGAACTTCGAACTCGCGCCGCACGCACAAAGTAGTTCGTAGGTTGGGTTAGATGCGCAACAACACCAGGTTTCCCCTACAGCGACTCTACTTGGGCGCATCGTCACCCAACGGCCAAGTTTGGAAACCATCGAATTCGTTGGGTTACGGCGCACTCATGGCTCCTGCAGGAATGGCGGTTCCCGCTGGCAATGTGCGCCTAACCCAACCTACAGTGTCATCGTGAACCGATCCTGAATCTCAGGCGTGGCACGGAGTTCGTAGGTTGGGTTAGATGCGCAACAACACCAGGTTTCCCCTACAGCGACTCTACTTGGGCGCATCGTAACCCAACGGCCAAGATTGGAAACCATCGAATTCGTTGGGTTACGGCGCACTCATGGCTCCTGCAGGAATGGCGGTTCCCGCTGGCAATGTGCG
>JAYENI010000222.1:0-6273 GCA_034722015.1 Pseudomonadota bacterium | reverse complement strand
CGGAAAAGACTATTTTCCCGGAGCGCTTTGTCAAAGTAGTGATTTTCGAGAGTTCTGATTCACTCACCGGATTCCGTTGGCGGTATCGGCCATCTGCTCCCGGCGTGGGTAAGTCAGCGCTTCGAAAGACTGTCCGCGGTAACGCCCGAAAACGGGGGTAATTCCTGAAAGCGGAGTTGCCGTAAACCGCAAGAAAAATGAGGGAAGGAAGCTAATGAATAAAACTGAACTCACTGATGCCGTTGCAAGCGCCGCCGATCTGCCAAAAGCCTCGGCCTCGCGTGCCGTAGATGCAATCGTTGATACGGTGACCGACGCGTTGAAGAACGGTGATCAGGTGTCGATTCTCGGGTTCGGTACGTTCCTCGTGCGCGAAAGAAGCGCGCGGAGTGGACGCAATCCACAAACGGGTGACGTGATTCAGATTGCTGCCTCCCGGTCGCCCAGTTTCAAGGCTGGCAAAGCACTCAAGGATGCCGTAAACTGACCCGACGCTTGCTAGCGGGTGCTTAGCTCAGCTGGTAGAGCGTCGCCCTTACAAGGCGAATGTCGGGGGTTCGACTCCCTCAGCACCCACCAGCCTCGCCTGGGAACGATCACTATTCCAGGCAATGTAGATCGCTAGGGTTCTCGAGTATCCTGACAATCGCGTTGCGCTACTTTTTCGGAGTGGTAGTTCAGCTGGTTAGAATACCGGCCTGTCACGCCGGGGGTCGCGGGTTCGAATCCCGTCCACTCCGCCAATTCCAGCTGTCAAAGGGGTGTCTGCGGATGCCCCTTTCTCTTGTTCTTAATCCCTCCCGGATTCACCGAACCGATGGTGCAGCGTGAATACCGGTGTCTCCATCAATGCATTGACTGATCCCTGATACGCCATGTTGCAATCCATACGAGATCGCGCAAGCGGCATAGTCGCTTATGTCATCATTATCCTTATCAGCATTCCGTTCGCCCTGTGGGGTATCAATGAGTACTTCGGTGGCGGACAGGAACTGGTTGCTGCTGAAGTCAACGGCAACGAGATTCCGATGCGAGCGTTTTCGACCGAGTTTCAGCAGCGTCAGCGCAGCCTTCGTTCGATGTTCGGCAACCGCCTGCCGCCACAGTTCAGCGACAAAGTGATCAAGGACGCCGTGATCGGCGACCTGGTAAGAAGGGAACTGGTGCGCGAGGAGGTGGAGCGAGCGGGATATCGGGTGAGTGACGAGGTGCTGGCCGGAAGAATTCGCTCGATTCCTGCGTTTCAGGTCGACGGCACCTTCGATCCGGCACGATACGACCAGCTCCTGCAGGCCCAGAGACGATCCAAGGCGGAATTCGAGGCCGGTCTCCGGCAGCAAATTCGCATAAGCGAGTTCGAGGACGGAATTCGCGATACCGCCTTCATGTCTCGGCAGGAAGCCGCGGACTACCAACGATTGACGAACCAGGAGCGTGATCTGGCTTATCTTTTGTTCGAGGCGGATCCGGGATCAGCCGCCTCTCAGGTAACCGAGGAGCAGATCGGGGGGTACTACACCGAAAATGCAGGGCTGTACAAGACGCCGGAGCGGGTGCAGCTGGAATACGTTCAGGTCAGCGAAGGCGAACTCCAGGCGCAGGTCGGGGTCGATGAGGACACCCTGCGAGCCCTCTATGAAGATCAGATCGACCGGTATGTGTCACCTGAGGAACGCCGGGCGCGCCATATCCTGATCAAGGCCGAGGGCAAGGGCAGTGAAGGGGGAGAAGAGGCGGCCGGAACCCGGGCCGCTGAAATACGTGATCGCCTCGTGGCCGGAGAGGGCTTTGAGCAGCTGGCCGGTGATTTTTCGGATGACGACCTCACCTCGGCGACGGGGGGCGATCTGGGATTTCTGGTTCGGGGGGACATGAACCCTGAGTTCGACAAGGCGCTGTTTGACCTCGACCTCGATGAGATCAGTCAACCCGTTCAGGTCGATGGCGGATTTGAAATTATTCAGTTGGCGGAGATCAAGGCGTCAGAACAGAAGCCCTATGAGATGGTACGCGGGCAGGTCGAACAGGACTACCGCCAGCGGGAGGCAGAACGGAGGTTCGTCGAAATGACCGAGCAGATGCTGACGCTGGCCTATGAGCAGCCGGACAGCCTCGATCCCGTGGTGGAATCACTCGGGTTGCCGACACGGAAATCAGGCTGGATTACCCGTACCGGGGGCGAAGGTATCGGTGCCGAACCGGCGGTCAGGGAGGCTGCGTTCAGCGAAGAGGTTTACGGACAATCACGTAACAGTGACCTTCTGGAACTGCCTGACGGCACCGTACTGGTCCTGAGGGTGGCGGTGCGAGAAGAATCGAGAGTCAGGCCACTCGAAGACGTTCGGGAAGATATCGTCGCCACGATTGCGCATGAGGAGTCGAAGAAGTTGGCTAAGCAACGCGGAAATGCGGCGATGCTCGAGATTCGCGGCGGTGGAGACCCCGAATCGGTTGCGGCGTCCAATGGCGCCCGGTTCGAGGTGCCTGCCCTCATCCGCCGCGACGATCCCAAGGTCGATACGCGCATTCGGTCCAGCGCGTTCAGACTACAGGCACCGGCGGAAGGCGCTCCGACCGTGGACGGCGTAGAGATGCCCGACGGCGCATATGCCGTTGTTGTCATTCGAGGAATTCGTGAGGATTCGACCGATGAGGAAGTGGGAGGCGCCGGTCGTTCCAGCGCGGTAGTCGGGGCATACGGTTCCCGGGAACTGGATGCAGCGATCCGTGCACTTGAGACCGACGCAAAAATTCGCATCTATCGCGATAATCTTTAGCCCCGAATATTCCTGTCAATCCGGACGTGAACACGACAGTCAATCAAGTACCCTGACGATGTTTCGGGGTTGAAGGAAGGCGTTTCACAAGCGGACCAACCCAATGGTCTGGTAGTCGGCGCCGGATCAACGCGATGGATATAACGTGCTGAAGATCAAGCTTCACTGGCAGATCCTGATTGCGCTGGTCGCCGCGGTGATCGTGGGCCTCGCGATCGGTTCAGACGGATCACTATTCGGGGTCGACGTACTGCCGGTCTTTGACTTTGCAGGGACGCTGTTTCTCAACGCCCTGAAGATGCTCATTGTCCCGCTGGTAATGTCTTCGATTATCTACGGGATATCGGGTATCGGTTCGCAGGGTGCCCTTGGCCGGTTGGGTGGAAAGACACTGCTCTACTATCTGGTGACTTCTACCCTTGCCATCGTGACCGGACTCGTGATGGTCAACCTCATGCAGCCGGGCCTGATCGATGGTGAGCCTGCACGGGCCATGCTGGGCCTGAGTGCCGATACGGCAGAGGTAACCGGCAAGATCGAGGGCCGGAGCGGTGCCGACGTCATCGCGGTATTCCTGCGTATGGTGCCGCCCAATATCGTCCAGGCAGCCGCGGAAGGCCAGATGCTCGGGCTCATTACCTTCAGTCTGCTTTTCGGTTTTTTCATGACGCGGATCGAGCCGGACCTGGGTAATGTCCTGAAGACGTTCTGGCACGGTGTTTATCACGTCATGATGCACGTGACCGACCTGGTCATGAAATTCGCACCGCTCGGGGTATTCGCCCTGGTAACCAAGGTCGTTGCGACGTCGGGCATCGACGCATTCAGGCCCCTTGCCGTGTTTTTCTTTACCACAGCGGCGGCGCTTTCGATTCACCTGTTCATCACCATGCCGCTGATTCTCCGCCTGATCGCGGGTGTCAGTCCGGTCCGTCACTTTCGTGCCATGTTGCCCGCCCTGCTGACGGCGTTCTCCACGGCATCCTCATCGGCGACATTGCCGATCACCATGGAGTGTGTGCACGAACGTGCGGGGGTCTCGAGTCGGGTGACGGGATTCGTCCTTCCGCTTGGTGCAACGGTCAATATGGACGGGACGGCGCTGTACGAGTGCGTCGCCGCATTGTTTATTGCTCAGGCGTACGGTGTCGAACTTGGTTTCGCCCAGCAGTTCAGCATCGTACTGCTGGCCTTGCTGACGTCCATCGGCGTGGCCGGGATTCCCGCAGCGAGCCTGGTCGCGATCACCATCATCCTGGGTTCCGTCGGGCTGCCCGCCGAGGCGATCGGGATGATACTCGCGGTGGACCGCCTGCTCGACATGAGCAGGACGTCCGTCAACGTGTTCAGCGACTCCTGCGGCGCCGTGGTGATTGGCCGAAGCGAGGGAGAAAAAGACATTCTCAGGGCCTGATCACTGATCTCGCGACGGTTAAGGCGATTGCCGGAAAATGGCATACCAGAATGCGCAGGATTATCGTTCGTCTTCAAGACACGGTAACGGGCGCATAGTCGTTCTATGCAACTGTTGCCGCAACGCCGAAGACGGACGAAAAGACAAGCAGGCTGGTATGTGATTTTCCAGAAATCGCCTAAACACTGATCCTGCCGATTGGATACTGATCCGGCCCACACCGCCGAAAACCGCAGCCAATGGATTGGCAAACGGTCGACAGGCTCCTAGTAACCGGCCATTCCCACGATGTTGTATCCGGCATCGACATAGGTAATCTCGCCGGTAATTCCCGCCGCGTAGTCCGAGCACAGGAATGCCGCGGCATTGCCGACATCTTCGATCGTGACGTTGCGCCGTAGCGGGGCGTTCTGCTCCACGTGGTCCAGCATCTTGCGAAAATTTCCGATGCCAGCCGCCGCCAACGTGCGGATCGGGCCCGCGGATACCGCGTTGACCCGGGTACCGTCGGGACCGAGCGTGTAGGAGAGATAACGGACGTTGGCTTCGAGGCTGGCTTTGGCCAGGCCCATTACGTTGTAGTTGGGCATGGCCCGTTCGGCCCCGAGATAGCTCAGGGTCAACAAGGCCCCGTTTCTGCCCTGCATCATCTGCCTGCCGGCCTTGGCCAGCGCGGAAAAGCTGTAACTACTGATATCGTGCGCCTGTCGAAAACCGTCCCGGGTCACGTTGTCCAGAAAATCGCCCTCGAGTTCCTCCTTTGGAGCGAAGGCGACGGAATGCACGATGATGTCAACGTGGTCCCAGTAGTCGTCCAGATGTTCGAACACTCCCTCGATCTGTTCGTCGTCCTCGACGTCGCACGGCACGACGATATCCGAGTCGCATTCCCCGGCGAGTTTTTCCACTCGGGATCGTAATCGTTCGTTCTGGTAGGTAAAGGCCAGCTCCGCACCTTCCCGACGCATGGCCTGGGAGATTCCCCAGGCGATCGAACGATTGCTTGCCACACCCACGATCAGGGCGCGTTTTCCTTCCAGAAGGCTCATACTTGGGTCTCCGGATATGAGATGGTTTTCTGCTTCCGCTACCGAAACGAGGGCAACGGGAAACCGTGGGGACGGTTCCCATGGCGTGCCCGGGATTCGCCGTGATGCGGGCGAGATCGCGACGGCCTCCACGCAGACAATACTATGCCGCACGTGTTGAAGATTCAATTTGGAAGACGAGCCTCCCGGTTTTCGGGGTGTGTTTTTCTGTCGTCATCGCCGCAATGCACTTCGATCAGGCGGGAAGGCCGGGCAAGACAACTTCCGGGATTCATGGCACGTTGAATACGGTGCCGGGCAGGGTCGAAAAATGACCTTCGGGATCGCTCGCCGACGGAACCTGTTGTTTGGGCTGCCGTCACCGGGGTTTGTTGCGATTTTCTTTCTCTCAGGCTGCAGTGACCCCGGCAAACCGTGGAACGATCCGTATCCCGGGGCGGACGATGGAGCCAACGTCTCGTATGCATCCTTCAACGAACGTCCCAAGCATCTGGATCCTGCGCGCTCGTACAGCGCCAACGAATATCGCTTCATTGCGCAGATTTACGAGCCGCCGCTGCAGTATCACTATCTCAAGCGACCCTATACGCTAACGCCACTGACTGCCACGACATTGCCCGAAGTCCGGGCCAGAGACAGTGCCGGCAATCTCCTTGGAGACGATGCGCCACCCGAGTTGGTCGTGTCGACGGACTACATCGTTCATATCCGCCCGGGTATCCACTTTCAGCCACATCCGGCGTTTGCACTGGACGAGTCTGGTCGTGCGAGGTATCACGAGTTGTCCGGACAGGACCTTGAGGGGATTCGTACCCTCGACGGATTTCCGCATTCCGGCACCAGGGAGCTCACCGCGGCGGACTACACCTACCAGATCAAGCGCCTCGCCGACCCGCGCCTGAATTCCCCCGTCGCCGGGTTGATGTCCAAGCATATCCTGGGTTTTTCCGCATTCCGCGATACGCTACTCGCCGCAGAGACCGAGGGAGACGAGCGCGGTGCGCAGCAGTGGCGGGACCTGCGCGAGATCCCC